>JANNFH010000126.1:0-1998 GCA_031379565.1 Alphaproteobacteria bacterium | reverse complement strand
TTCCTGGTCGGGCGCGGTGCGGCAGGCGCAAATCGGCGTGCGCACGCGCATGGAAAAATTGCCGCAGAAATCGCTCGCCGCCTTGCCGGGCAAGGCGATGCGTCGGCTCGATTTGATGCGCGCGCTGGCGGCTTGAGGCCTGGGCGCATTTGATTCGCCTCTCGTGCGCCACTAGGGTCGGCCCATGCTCGCAGACCAAACAATAACCGCCCCGCCGCACGCCAAGGTGACGTTCGCCGCCATTCTTGAAGCCGCCAAGCGGATCGAAGGGCGGGTCGAGCGGACGCCGACAATGCATTCGCGGCAGCTATCGGCGTTCACCGGCGCGGAAGTCTGGATCAAGTTCGAGAATTTGCAGACCACCGCCGCCTTCAAGGAGCGCGGCGCGCTCAACAAATTGCTGCAATTGACGCCGCAGGAAAAAAAACGCGGCGTGATTTGCGCTTCCGCCGGCAACCATGCCCAGGCGCTTGCCCATCACGCCCAGAAACTGGGCGTGCCCGCCACTATCGTCATGCCGCACAACACGCCTCTGGTGAAAGTCCAACAGACCCGCCAATGCGGCGCGGCGATCGTGCTGGAGGGTGAAACCTTCGACGACGCATCGGCGCATGCCTGGAAGCTGCAAGCTGAGCGCGACCTGGTGTTTGTACACCCCTTCAACGATGCCGACATCATCATCGGCCAGGGCACCGCCGCGCTCGAATTCTTGGCCGACGCTCCCGACTTGGACATTTTGGTGATTCCGATTGGCGGCGGCGGCTTGATTGCCGGCATGGCGGTGGCGGCCAAGCATCTGAAACCCCAGGTCCGCATCATTGGCGTGGAAGCCAAGATGTATCCCTCCTTTCACGCGCGCATGCAGGGCCTCGACATCCGCCCGAGCGGTCAGACCATCGCCGAAGGCATCGCCGTCAAAGCCGTGGGCGATATCCCGTTCGCGCTCGCCGCGCCTCTGATTGAAAAAGTGCTGCTGGTGGAGGAGGCCGATTTCGAACGCGCCATTGCCCTCTATTGCAGCATGGAAAAAACCGTCGCTGAAGGGGCTGGCGCGGCGACTTTGGCGGCGCTTCTGGCGCATCCAGATATTTTCCGCGGCGCCAAATGTGGCTTGGTCCTGAGCGGGGGCAATATCGACACGCGCCTGCTGGCCTCGGTGTTGACGCGCTCGCTGGTGCGCGAAGGGCGTATCGTCCATTTGCGTTTCATCGGGGACGACCGGCCGGGCATTCTCGCCAACGTTGCCCGCATTGTCGGCGACGCCGGCGGCAATATTCTCCAGGTCGAGCATCATCGCACCATGCTGGACGCGCCAGCCAAGGGCGTCGAATTCGAGCTGGAGATCGAGGCGCGCGATTCGCCCCACGCGGTGGAGATCGTGGCGGCGCTGACGGCCTCGGGCTACGCGCCCCGCCGCGTTTAGGCGGGTTTTTTCCGGCTTCAACGAGCGTGACCGCTTGGCAACGCCATGCTATGCCCGCTCGCCGAGGGAACAGGCTGCGGGCTAGCCAGATTCTGCTGCGCCTGCGCAATGGAGGGTAGAATGCGTCGAACTTTCAAAGCATTGGCGATTGTGGCGGTGCTTGCGGCGGGGTTGAGCGGGACCGCTTGGGCGCAGCCCAGAGCGGCAGCCAGCACCACACCGCAAGTGCCGCGCTGCGCCGTCAATCTCGGAACCATTTCGATTCAAAACGGCGATAGCGCCGGCTGGACTGGCTACCGGCTGCAGCCGCCCGCGGCGCTGTTGCGGGTTGTGGTGCAGCAATCGGCCTGCTTCACCATCGTTGAACGCGGCGCCGGCCTCGATGCGGCCATGCGCGAACGCGAACTTTCCGGCAGCGGCAATCTGCAACAAGGTTCCAACGTTGGCGGCGGGCAAATCCGCGCGGCCGATTATGTGATGCTCGCGGACGTTGTCGCCCAAGACAACAATTCCAGCGGCGGCGGCTTTGGCGCGGCGCTTGGCGGCGTGGTCGGCGGGCGCCTTGGCAGCGTGAT
>JANNFH010000106.1:0-2801 GCA_031379565.1 Alphaproteobacteria bacterium | reverse complement strand
GCCGGCGCGAACGCGCTGCGAGGCTCCTGGGCGAGATTTTCGGCGTCTGCCGCGATCCCTTCGTGTCAATGATGCGGAATGCGGTTCAGCGGGCAAGCAAAATTTCGCCTTTGGGTTAAATCGGAGTTTTTCAACAGAATTGGCGATAAACGTGAGGTCGCCCCGGAGGTCGGGAATGGCAGGTCTGGAGCGACCTTGCCATTTTGCGGCGCCGCAGCGAACCAGCATTGAATGGCCCATGCCAGCCATTCGCACGGGGTCACGGGCGTGGGTCCTGGTGGCGCGTCTTTCGCCCCTGTGACACACTCGAAGTAACAGGAGGCGCCACTATGATACGAATGCCACGCTTCGCCGTTGCGAGCCTGCTTGCTTTGGCGTTTGCATTTTCTTCGAGCGCCTGCGCTCATCCCGACCATCCCGTCGCACCACCCTCTGGCGTTGTTTCCTCAGATACACCGGAGGGTGTCGTTGACGCCTTTGCCGCCGCCTTGCGCGCGGGTGACGAAACTGCGTTGCGCCGGTTGATGGCGCCGAACGTGGTGATAGCCGAGAGTGGTGGAGTAGAGCGGTCTTTTGACCAATATGCCGCCCACCACATGGCGGCGGACTTCGCCTTTACAGCGGCGATGCAGTTCACGCCGGGACAGCGCGATGTCATCATCGGCCAAGACATGGCCACAGTGATTTCACGCGCGGAGGTCCACGGCCAATTCCACGGTCGAGATATCAACTCAAATTCGATGGAGACCATGGTGCTCACAAGGGTTGATGGGCAATGGCGGATCGTTCACGTCCACTGGTCATCGTCTCCGATTAGTGATGGCGAGCACTAATTGAGATCGCCAAGCGGCTGAAGTCGGCGGCGACGGACCTCGCAGATAGCTTAGGTCTGTGAGTGGTTGGAGTGGCCGGATCCGTTTCGGTGAAATCGAGTCGGCGTCTTGGGTCGGTTTCTTCGTGCGGAAGATCAAGAGCAGCCGGTGCGCGCCTTGCGAAAGGGTGGCTGAGGTCTGCAGCACCAGGAATTCGTCAGCGCCGGCGATCCCTCGTTCCGTTTTGTCCTGCGGAGGCGAAATTGAGCCCTTGCCTCGTCAGAACGCGGCGCAAAGCCACCGGCAGATATCGGCGAAAAGCTTCCGCATGCAGTCGGGGGCACGAGCGACTGGGATGGAGCGCACTTGATCGGAGCAGCTCGCGTCATGGCAATCCTCAACCCATTCAGCGACGTTGGTGTGCATGTCCCGGGATCAACGCCCGACAGAGGTCAGCAGCGTCGTCGTCGAGTTTCGAACACTCCTCCTCCCGTGGAGGGATCGGAAGACCGCGGTGATCCAGGGCCGCCGGGTTACCGAGGTGATCCAGGAACTCGCCGTTGACGCCAATCCCAGCGGTTGCGGCGGTTTCATCTTCGGCTGTGGCTGCTTCGACTGTGGCTTGATCTGCGGCGGCTTCAGCGGGCCGATCTTCGACTGTGGCTTGCTCCGCGTTCGGCTCTTCTTGCGCCGACGCAGCGAAAGGCGCCGCGAATGCCGCGAGCGCCAGAACCGTGGCGGCAGTAATCCGAGTGATAGTCATGTAGTTTCTCCCAATTTTCCCGTTCGCCTTCAGCTAGACGTCCGTTTGCGGTGATCTTCAAAACACGCGCGCGTGAATAGCGAGGATGTGAATGATCCTAAGGGCCGTAAGCGCTTTCGACCAGGGCTGAGATGGCGTTTTCCAGGCGGAGCTGCATCCCGCGTCAGGCCAGTTCCTCGAACAAGCTTGGCTCGTTTTCTCGCCAGCCTTCGATCTTCAGCATTTTGAGCTTCGTCTTGATGCCGCCATTGGCGCTGAAGCCGACAAGCTTGTCGTCGGCGCCAACAACGCGGTGACAGGGCACGACGACGCCGCGGTGCACGGCGACGCCAGCCTGATGGGCTCGCTCTACGGACGCGGCATCGCCCGGCTTCGGTTGGGGCAAACGGCCGAGGGCCAAGCAGACATCGCCGCCGCTACCGCACGCGACGCCAATGTCGCTGCGAGGTTCGCCGGATACGGCGTCACGCCCTGAACGTCTGCCTTAGGCCACTTACTCCCCTCACGGGGAGAACGGACTCTCGTCCTAACTCAAGCTCGGCAGCCCCGCCGCGCCATCTACCGCCAGCGCCAGCTTTAGCACGTCTTGCGCTTCCTCGCCCGTCACCGCCGGCCGCAGCGCTTCGCCCGTCACTGCGTCAAGAAAGCGCGCCACGTTGGCGCCGAGCGGATCGCGCCCAGCCGGGGTCTCGGCGAAATCCGCGCGCAAAGGCAGATCGGTGGTATTTTCGAACGTGCGGGCCAGGAAATCGATGCGCACCTCGCCGCTTCGATACACCGCGCGCATCGTCCGCTTGCGCTCCGCCGCGACACGGCTCGAGATGAAATGCGCCTGTGCGCTCTCAAAGGCGATCGTTGCTTCGACGGCGTCGGCGCTGGCGCCATGTTCGGCGCGCCCAATTGCGCGCACGCCGGTGGGCGCGGCCCCGAGCAGTGTTAGCGCCAGATCAAGATCGTGCACCATCAAATCGAGCGTCACCGAAACATCGGCGCTGCGCCCGGTCCAAGGCCCCTCGCGTACGCTCTCGATCAAGCTTGGGCGCTCGGTGGCCGCGTAAAGCCCCATCGCCTCGAACACCAAACGCTCTTGATGCCCGCACCCGAGCACAAGGCGCTTCTCCCGCGCGAGATCGACCAGCAAGCCGGCCTCGAAAACCGAAGTGGCGATCGGCTTTTCAATCAATACATGCTTGCCATATTCCAGCGCCGCGGCCGCCGCGCTGGCA
>JANNFH010000095.1:0-2955 GCA_031379565.1 Alphaproteobacteria bacterium | reverse complement strand
TCGAGCGCCGCCCGGTTCGCGGCATCGATACGTTGTTCTTCCACGTCCGCGACACCGGCATCGGCCTGTCGGGGGAGCAGCTCACCGGCCTGTTTCAACCTTTTGCCCAAGCCAATTCCGAAATCTCGCGCGAATATGGCGGCACCGGCCTTGGCCTGGCGCCCACGCGCCGGCTCGCTCAATTGCTGGGCGGCGACGTCGAGGTGACCAGCGAACTGGGCAAGGGCTCGACCTTTACGCTGCACGTGCTGGCAATCTTGCACGATCCAGCCGCCGCCGACGCGGCCGAAGCGCGCTCGGACGGGCCGCTGGTTCTCATTATCGACGATGAGCCCGCCGCGCGCGATTTAAGCAAACGCGCCCTCGGACGCGCCGGCCTCGCCACTCTCGGCGCCGCCACGGCAGCCGAGGGACTGGCGCTCGCGCGCAAACGTGCGCCTGCTCTTATTTTGCTGGACATTTGCCTGCCCGACCGATCGGGCTGGGCCGTGCTCGAAGCTCTGAAGCGGGCGCCCGAAACCGCCGCCATCCCCGTGATCGTGCTGTCGATCATCGACGACCGCGCCCGCGCGCTGGCCGGCGGCGCGGCCGAGCACATTCTCAAACCCGCCGACCGGACCAAACTGGTCGCCACCATCATGCGCTACGCCCGCGCCCGCCCCGCCGCAAAAGCCGAGCCAGCGCAACGCCAGCTTCGCATTGCCGGTTAGCTTCTGGCCCGAACACTTGCTGCGTTCAGTGCCCCGTGGCAGCCTCACGTTCGGAGCGAAAGCGTGAGCAAGATCGACCTCGCCGTTAAGGCGCTGACCGCACTGCCGCCGCACCAGCAGGACGAAATCGCCGATCTGGTGCTGGAATTGGCCGGCGCCATTTCCGATGCGGGCTCGGCGCTCACAAGCCAGCAACTCGCGGAAGTGCGCAGCCGGAGGGCAAGCGGCTTCATACCAGGAGACCCCAGCCGCATTGATCGCCTGCTGGCGCGGCTGGCGTGAAACGTCTCGCCTGGGACGACCGCGCGCTCGACGAACTTGACTCCATCCCGACTACATCGCCCGCGTGCGCTCGAAACCTCACCCGAACTTGGCCGCGCCATTCCGGAGGAAGGCGTGCGCGAATTTATCTTGACGCGTTATCCCTACACCCTGGTGTACGAAAACCTCGACGACGAAGTCCGCGTGCTCGCCGTGTTTCACCACAGGCAACAACGGCGCTGAGCGCGAAGCGCCCGGGCTTACACCGGAGCGCTTCGTTTTTCAGGTGGACCAGCGCTACCCCTGCGCCAGCGCGTTGCTCGGATCGATGCGCACGCCCGGCCCCATCGTTGAGCTGAGCGCAACCTTGCGCACGTAGGTCCCCTTCGCACCGGCGGGCCTGGCTTTGGCCACCGCGTCGATGAAGGCTTTCACGTTCTGCAAAATCTGCGCTTCGCTGAAGCTGGCTTTGCCGATGCCGGCGTGAATGATGCCGGCCTTTTCGACCCGGAATTCGACCGCCCCGCCTTTTGCGTCAGCGACGGCCTTCTTCACGTCCATGGTGACGGTGCCAACCTTGGGGTTCGGCATCAGCCCGCGCGGCCCCAACACTTTGCCGAGCCGGCCGACCAGCGCCATCATGTCGGGCGTCGCGATCAGGCGTTCGAAATCGATCTTGCCGCTGTTCACGGTCTCGAACAGATCTTCCGCGCCGACAATGTCAGCGCCCGCGGCCTTGGCTTCGTCTGCCTTCGCGCCGCGCGCAAACACTGCAACGCGCGCCGTACGACCGGTGCCGTTCGGCAACGAAACGACGCCGCGCACTTGCTGGTCGGGGTATTTCGGGTCGACGCCGAGATTCATCGACACTTCGATGGTCTCGTCGAACTTGGCCCCGCCCTTGTCGGCGCTGGCGCGTTCCTTGATCATTTTCACCGCTTCATCGAGCGTGTGCAGCTTGCGGCTATCGATGCCGGAATGGCTCTTGGCCATGCGCTTGGTGGTTTTCGGCGTGTTTGCCATCGGCCCTACTCCACCACTTCCACGCCCATCGAGCGGGCAGTGCCGGCGATCATCTTCGCGGCTTGATCAAGATCAGCCGCGTTCAAATCCTTCGCCTTGGTTTTGGCGATCTCCTTGCACTGGGCCATGGTGATTTTGCCGACCACGTCGACGCCGGCTTTCTTCGAACCCGAGCCCGGCTTCTTCGCCGTGGACATCTTGGCCGCCTTCTTGATCAGGAACGACGCCGGCGCCGTCTTGATCTCGAAGGTGAAGCTCTTGTCCTGGTAATAAGTGATCACCACCGGACAGGGCTGGCCCTTTTCGATGTCTTGGGTGCGGGCGTTGAAGCCCTTGCAGAATTCCATGATGTTCAAACCGCGCTGACCGAGCGCGGGACCGATCGGGGGCGACGGATTCGCAGCCCCAGCCGGCACCTGGAGCTTAATCTGCCCCAGCACCTTCTTCGCCATGATGGCCTCTCGCTTAACGCCGGGAGATCGCTAAACCGCCCGGCCTGAGTGGATGCGTGGTGCGGGGCCAGATGGACTTCTTTGGCCCCTCCCACGCGGGAAGCGGGCATGTAGCTGATGGGCGAGGGATTGGGAAGGGGGCTAGCGCGCGGAAAACTCGCCAAAGCTCGCCTGGCACGCTTCTCGAAACTGCCGCCGCTTGCCTCTGAATTCAACCAGTTGATCGATGCCGCGGTCGCCGCATCGACGCCAAGAAGAGCCGCCGGAACAAGCGGCTGCACGGCGTTGCGTTTGAAGTTATCGAGAGTTTCGATTGGTCCCAAGTCATCGAGGTCTTGGATGTCCGATTTGAGTACGGCGAGGAACGGTGGCTCGCCATCGGCCCTATCGGCTCAAAACTCTACGCCCTCGCCTTCGCCGGACGCGGCAAACATAAAGTGCGCGTTGTGTTTCCCCGTGCCTATGAAGAGGGAAGCTTAAATCTCATTCCACCGGCGATGGCGCTGCTC
>JANNFH010000092.1:0-6700 GCA_031379565.1 Alphaproteobacteria bacterium | reverse complement strand
CTGCGCAATCACGATCGGCGAGCACGTCGCCGGTCGATCGGGGTCCCATGCCTCATAGACAATGTGCGCCGTCATTGCCGCTTCGGCCTCGGCGAGCGCTGCGAACGGCGCGATGTCCGCCTCCAGTTCGTCCGCCGACGCATCCACGCGCGGCAGCGCCAAATGGCTATCTGCATCAGCCCGGCCATGCCCCGGCACATGCTTGATACAGCCCGCGACGCCGCCCTCGTGCAAGCCTTCCAGCGCAGCACGCGCCAGCACCGCAATTACCTCTGGATCACGCGCAAAAGCGCGGTCGCCAATGATCGGGTCGGCGCCCTGGATCGGCACATCGCAGACCGGCGCGAAATCGCCATCGACGCCAATCGCTTTCAGTTCGTGCGCGATCAGCCGGTGGCCAAGGCGCACGGCCTCTAGGCCCGCGTTTGCATCGCCTTGGTAGGCTTTTCCATAGGCCGCGCACGCCGGCCAAACCGGCCATTCCGGCGGCTTTAGCCGCGCCACGCGTCCGCCTTCTTGGTCGATGTAAATCACTGCGTCGTGGCCTGCCGCCTCGCGCAGCTCCGCGCACAGCGCTTTCATTTGCGCGCGCGACACGCAGGCTTCGCGAAACAGAATAAAGCCCCACGGCCGCGCGTCGCGAAAAAAAGCACGCATAGCTTCGTCGAGCTTCGGCTGTCGAATGCCAAGCGAACAGGCGAGCGTGCTCACCGCGCCACCACGATGCAGTCTTGCCCCATCTGGCGGACGCGATCGCAGAAACGCGTGGCGTTGGCGCGGTCGGCGAAATAACCCGCGCGGAGGCGATAATATATCCCACGCGCGCCGAGATCGGCGCGCTCGACATCGAGGTGCGCGGACGCGAACAATTGCGGCGCGCGCGAGGAAAGCCGCGTCCACGCCGGGTTGACGGAGGCTTCCGATTGCAGCGCCGCCACCTGCGCCACGTAAGCGCCGCCATCGACGAAACGCGGCGTCGCGCTCAGTTGCGGCGCACCGCCGGCCGGCGAGTTCTGCGCCGCCGGCGCCTCCGGCCCAGGACGCGGCGTCGCCGGCGCGGACTCGGAATTTCCCGCGAGCGCATCGTACCGCACGTTCGCCTCGGCCTGATCGGGCGTCGTCAGCGCGTCCGGCGCTGGCGCGACCTTGTAGGCGCCCGAGGGTGCGCGGATCACTGGGGTCTGGCTCGATCCGGAATACCAATTCCAAATGAAGCCCGCAAACGCCGCCGCGATCACCAGCATCAGCACGTACATGAAGATGCGATGCGCGGGCTGGCCGCCGTCATCGTAAGCGGGGTGCTGTTGATATCTAACCAAGGGAACTCCAGCGGAATCGGCGCGCGCGCTTATGGTAGCATGCCCGGGCGAGTGCCGCGTCAGCGTTCAAGCGTGAACAAGCGCCTGTGCTCGTCGATGGCGTAATCATCGGTCATGCCGGCGATATAATCACACACCCGACGGGCGGTTTTCATGCCGCCAGCGCCGTCGCCGCCCTGCTGCCAGTTCGGCGGCAACAATTCCGGGTCCGCAAGGAGCAGGTCGAACAAATCCTTGAGGATGCGTTTGGCATGGCTGCGCGAGCGATTGACCTTCCAGTGGCGGTACATCCGTTCCATCAGGAACCGGCGCAGCACCGCCTCATCCTCGCGCATCAAATCGGAAAACCCCACAGAAGCCTCGCCGGCGGCGCGAACATCCTCGGCGCTCTCTGGTTTGAGTCGCATGAAGCGGCGTTCGCTCTCCTCGACCAGATCATCGGCCCATTGCCCTATCAGCCGGCGCACGGTCTCGGCGACGACGCGGTCGAGCTCAAGCGCGGGATAATCGCGCTCAATCTGATCGACGACGCGCCCCACCATCGGCACGTCCGCGCGCAATTCAGCCAAGCTGAACAGGCCAGCGCGCAGGCCGTCGTCGATGTCGTGATTGTTATAGGCGACATCGTCGGCGTGTGCGGCGAGCTGCGCTTCCGGCCCCGGCCAGGTGTCGAGTTCAAGATCGTGGGTCGCGCTATATTCCTGCAGCGCCACGGGCAGATCCTTGAGCGCGCGGCCATGATGGATCAGCGGCCCGTTGTGCTTGACCACGCCCTCCAGCGTTTCCCAGGCGAGATTTAGCCCATCGAAGGCGGGGTAGCGGCGTTCGAGCTTGGTCAGCACCCGCAGCGTCTGGGCGTTGTGGTCGAAGCCGCCATAGCCTTGCATGCATTCGTCGAGCACGTCTTCGCCGGTGTGCCCAAACGGAGGGTGTCCGATATCGTGCGCCAGGCCCAAGGTTTCAGCGAGATCGTCGTTCAGCCCCAAACGGCGCGCGCACGCGCGCGCGATCTGCGCAACTTCCAGCGAATGTGTCAGGCGGGTGCGGTAATGATCGCCTTCGTGAGCCACGAACACTTGCGTCTTGCCCTTCAGGCGGCGGAACGCGCTCGCGTGGACGATGCGATCGCGGTCGCGCTCGAACGGCGTGCGGGTAGCGCTTTCGGGCTCAGGATGGAGCCGCCCGCGCGACTGGGCGGGGTCGGTGGCGTAGATCGCACGCAGGCTGTGCGCCGGCGGCGGGGCGGCGCCTTGGGCCGGCTTGCCCCCCCCCAGCTTTGGCCGGATGCGCTTGGACGGCCCACCTTGCATGAAACGACTACTCCTCAGGTACGGCTTTGAGCTTATATGGAGCTGAGAAGCTTGAGAAACCGCTGAGGCAAAACCTTAACCCATGGCCAATGTCGCCCTTTCCGCCGCCGCGGCCCATAAAATCAAGGCCATCGCCGCCTCCGAGCCGGCTGGAGCCGGCCTGCGGGTCGCCGTGGAGGGCGGGGGCTGTTCGGGTTTTCAATACGAAATTGGCGTCGCCCCGGCACCCAATGGCGATGATTTGGTTATCGAGCGCGACGGTGCACGGCTGTTTATCGATCCGGTGTCCTTGCCGTTCCTGCTTGGCTCCGAGGTGGACTGGGTCGAGGAGCTGATCGGCGCCTCGTTCAAGGTGAAAAACCCCAACGCCAAATCCAGCTGCGGCTGCGGCGTCAGCTTTTCGCTCTAGCGCATTTGCAACAAAAGTGGGGCTGGGTTTTGTGTCAGAAAATGCGCTCACTCAATAAGTTAGGCCGCTTCCTGGCGGAAAACCGCTGCACACTTTTCCGGGAAGCGGTCTAGATGTTCGGGCTCGGCAAATCCGATCTCGACAAAGGCCTTGAAGCCTTCGCGCAGCGCACCTGGAAGCGGGCGCGCAAGCGCCTCGAAGAAGCCGCCGCCGATGCACCAAGCGGCACCGGCGATTATCATCTCGGCCTGCTCTATTGGCGCGGCCTCGGCGGCGAACGCGACGTGCGTGCGGCGGTTTCCTGTTTCGAACGCGCAGCCAAGGAAGGCCACGTCGCCGCGCAAACCGCATTCGCCATGGCGCTGCGTTCGGGCGTCGGCGTTCGCCCGGACGCCCACGAAGCGCGCAAGCTGTTCCGCGCCGCAGCCGCGGGCGATGATGTCGAAGCCATGCTGCAGCTCGCCACCATGAGCGAGCCGGAAGACGCCAAACGCTGGCTCGAACGCGCCTCCGAAATGGGCCACCCCGGCGCCATGCGCCATCTCTCGGATTTGCTGGTTGGCGAGCAGCCGATTGACGCGCTGGCGTGGCTTTACGCCAGCATCACGCTCACCGGTGATGAAACAGCACGCAGGCGCGCCGAGGCGCTGGCGCGCGAAATGACCGCGGACGAAATCTCGACGGCGCAAAAATCTGGCCGCGCCCTTATCCGCAATTTGGACAAGGCGCGCCGCTAACCGTCTGGCCCGCGCGCGCGCGCATTGCCCAACACGCCGTCCTCGGCGAAATCGACAATCGCGAACACCAACCCCATCACCACCAGCCAAAGCAACGGCGCCAACATCAGCGGAAAGCCGTAATGAGCCCCCGCATTGAACGCACGCCACGCCAAGCTCGCGGCAGCGAAGGCGATGACGGGATAAATCCAACACATCAGCTCGGCCACCAGCAGAGCCGACTTGGAACGCCAATGGGCGCGCTCTTCCGGCGTCAGCAGTCGCAAAGCCAGGCCGAGGCTGGCCGTGCCGATGAGCAAATGGAACAAGCTGAACGCGGCCATCAGGATGAACATGGACCCAGCCATTAGCACATATTCTCGCGACCTTCACCTGAACCCTTGATGGGGCTAAACTTGGCCCATGAAGATCACCGCCTGGAACGTCAATTCCATCCTCGCCCGCCTGCCCACGGCGCTGGCCGTGTTCAAGGATGTCGATGCCGATGTCTGGTGCCTGCAAGAACTCAAATGCGAGGATCACCGCTTTCCCCGACTTGAGATCGAGGATCTCGGCTTCAACGTCGAGACCTTTGGTCAGAAGAGCTATAACGGTGTCGCCATCCTCTCCAAGCACCGCATCGAGGAGGTGACACGCGGCATCCCCGGCTTAGAGCACGAGCATTCCCGCTACATCGAGGCCATCATCGCCGCGCCCGGAGGCCCTGTGCGCATCGCCTCGCTCTACGCTCCGAACGGCAATCCGGTCGCGACCGAGAAATTCACCTTCAAGCTCCATTTCATGGACGCGCTGGCCGATCACATGCGCGCATTGCTAAAACTCGAAGAGCCGGTCGCCATCGCCGGCGATTACAACGTCATCCCGCGCGACGAGGACGCCGACGATGCAGCTGCCTGGCTCGGCGATGCGCTGATGACGCCGCAAGCGCGCGGCAAATATCGCGCGCTGCAAAACCTCGGCTATGCCGACGCCTTCATGCAAGCCGACGGGCGCGCGCGGCAATTTACCTTCTGGGATTACCAGGCCGGCGCCTGGCGGCGCGACCACGGCATCCGCATCGACCATTTCCTGCTTTCGCCCCAAGCCGCCGATCGCTTGGACAGCGTCCACATCCACCGCGACGCCCGCGCGATGGACAAGGCCAGCGATCACGTCCCGATTGTCGCCACGCTGCGGGATTAAGAGCCCTCTTGTCGGATCACATTGGCGCCGTCGAAGCGAACGCGAGTGAATGTTTGGGTCGATCCATCGGGCCAGCGGATATCTACGCGCACCACCTGCTCGCTATTTGGCACGCCATAGCGAAAGAAACTCGCGCTCTGGCCGCGGAACGTGGTTTGCCCCATCGCCTCGCGCAACTGAAGGCGCTCGCCGCCACGCCCGCGCGTCACCAATGTAACCCGCGCACCGATCGGATCGGGGGCGCCGTATTGATCACGCAGTTCAATATGGAGCGGGCGGCCGCAGCGCGCACTTTCATTGCGTAGAATTGTGGCGAACTCGCCTTCGCTGGTGTCGCCCCAATTGCCGATCACGGCGTCGAAATCGCCATCGCCGTCAAGATCGCCGGCGGCGATGGCGGCATGGCTGCCTCGGCGCCCGTTGAGCGCGGTGTCTGTCATCGCGCTGAACTGGCCGCTTCCATCGTTGGCATAGAGATAGATGCCGCCGTCATAATTCGCGAACAGAAGGTCGAGGTCGCCGTCGAGGTCGGCGTCAAGGAAGGCGCTGCCGGCGGCAAGCTCGGTGTGACTTGGCCCCTCAAAGCCGGGCTCCAATGTGAAGCGCCCGGTTCCGTCATTGCGGAAAAGGCGATCGCCCATTGGCCGCGTTTCTCCGCCTGGAACCATTTGAAGGAACAGGTCGAGATCGCCGTCATTGTCGATATCGCCAAATGCCGCCGACATCGCCGGAAACGCGCCGCTGTCAAAGCCTTGGCCCTCGGTGCGCACGAACCGCCAGCCTCCGTCATTGCGATAGATCTGCGAGGTCTCCACCTCGCCTGGAGGGATTTCGCTGACCCGTGAGAGATCGCTGTTAGCGACGAACAAATCCTGGTCCCCATCATTGTCGACATCGGCCCAGAGCACCGCGCCAGGATTGGAGGCGCCGTTCTCAAGCGGCGTACCGGTAACACGCACGAAGCGCCCCGCGTCATTGCGGAACACGAGATTTGGCTGCGCGGGTTCCAACGTCGGCCCCCCCGCCAAGAGATCAAGATCGCCGTCGCCATCAATATCGACCCAGGATGCGTTGAAATTGCTGCCGCGCGTTGTGGTCGCTTCGCCCAATTCTTCCTGAGCAAACCGCCCACCGCCGATATTGCGATAGAACCGATCCGGCCGTCCGTGCTCGATGGTCACAAACGCATCAAGATCGCCGTCGTGATCGACATCGCCCCAGGTGCTGCCGGAGGTGGGATTATCGGAATTCGAAAGCGGATTTTGCAAATCGTGTGTGAAACGCCCGGCGCCGTCATTGAGATAGAGCATGCTTCGGTCGAAATGAAACGGCGTCTGCGTTTGCGTGGTGTCGTAACCGCGCGTCGCCATCACATCGAGATCGCCGTCCCCATCTGCATCAGCCAAGCTGATCCCACCGGGAAACCCGCGGTCGAGCGCGCCATCTCCCACCATCAACGGCGAGGGAACCAGACGCGGCGGCGGACAACGCGCCGCCGGCGGTGCGGCGGCGCTGGCGCAAGCTGCAAGGGCGAGCAATACGGCGAGCGAGAGTAAGGGGCGAGCCATCATGCGGCCACGGTTTGACGTTGCCGCCCCGCCTTCGCGCGGCCCAAGTGACCATGCGGCGGAAACCCACGACGGCGTCCAGTCCCCGCCGCGCACGGCGGCGACGAAACCGCCCAAAACCACGATGAGCGACCGGTACCAGATTAGTCCTCGCGTGGCGCCTCATCGGAATCGG
>JANNFH010000054.1:0-7037 GCA_031379565.1 Alphaproteobacteria bacterium | reverse complement strand
GTTGGCGCAGGCCCAGTCGGTGCGCCCCGAGGCGCCACCGGTGGCGGCGCAGGCCGAGAGTGCGAGCAACGCAAGCACAGCGAACGTCTTGGTCATGGAATCACCTCAGGTGGTCGGGAATCAGGTTTAGATTTGCCCGTCAGCATGCCGCTGCGCCAGCCTACGTAAAGCCCGATCAGCGTCGCGGTGGGAATGATCGCGTCGGTCGGATCAACGATATCGACGACCTCCCAGATGTAGACAAGACCAGCGGGGCCCCAAAGCAGGAACATCACCACAGCCCCGACCCCATCCGTCACCGTTCCAAAGCCTGGAATCCCTCCAAGAATCAGGTCGAACGCATCGATTACGATCGAGATCGCCAAACGGATGAAATAGCCGCGTCGGGTCATTTGCTTTCCTTGGACCGTGAACGCTCCGCCCGCTACAAATAACTACGCCGTCATCCCGGACACGCGAAGCGTGATCCGGGACCCAGGGGCAAACGCCGAGCCCTATGATCCCCTGGGTTCCTGGTTCGCCCCGGAATGACGGGATAGAAGTCAAAGGTGGTGCGATGAAAGCTTTGATGAGCACGCGGCCTGGGCCGCCGGAAACGTTGGAGCTGGTGGAGGCGCCCGATCCTGTCGCGGAGGCGGGCGACGTTTTGATCGCGGTCAAGGCGGCGGGGGTGAACTTTCCCGATGTGCTGATCATTGAGGATAAATACCAGTTCAAGCCAGGCCGGCCGTTCGCGCCAGGCGGGGAAGTGGCCGGGATCATCGAAAGCGTCGGCGAGGGCGTGACGCACCTAAAGCCCGGCCAGCGCGTGATCGCCTCGATCGGCTGGGGCGGGTTTGCGGAGAAAGTGAAGGCGCCAGCGGCGCGGGTGCTGCCAATCCCCGAGGCGATGCCGTTCGACGAAGCCAGCGCCTTCATCCTCACCTATGGCACTTCCTATTATGCGCTGAAGGATCGCGGGCTTCTGCAGGTGGGCGAAACCGTGCTGATTCTCGGCGCCGCCGGCGGCGTCGGCGTGGCCGCGATTGAGCTGGCCAAAGCCATGGGCGCGCGCGTCATTGGCGCTGTATCCTCGGAGACAAAGGCGGCGTTCGCGAAAGCGTGCGGCGCCGATGATATTGTGGTTTATCCTCCCGGCGCGTTCGCGAAAGAACAGAGCAAGGCGCTGTCGGAGGCGTTCAAGCAAGCCACCGGCGGCGGGGCGGACATCGTCTATGATGCGGTCGGCGGCGATTATTGCGAGCCGGCGCTGCGGGCGCTGAATTGGGGCGGGCGTTATCTGGTAATTGGCTTTCCCGCTGGGATACCTTCGCCGCCGCTGAATCTTACGTTGCTGAAAAGCAGCTCGATTGTCGGCGTGTTCTGGGGCGCCAGCGTCGCGCGCGAGCCGGAGCTGCACAAGGGAAACGTGCGCGATCTGTTCAAGCTCTACAGCGAAGGCAAAATCAAACCGCGCATTTCGCATCGCTATACGCTGAAGGATGCCGGCCAAGCTATCCGCGCGCTGATGGACAGGAACGCGACGGGCAAGCTGGTGGTGATGCTGGACTGAGCGCCGGATGCGCTTCACCCCCTTCCCCTCAAGCGGAGGGGGTGTGATAGAGCGGCGCCATGTGGGACACGCTCTGGATTGACGCCAACCTGGCGACCTTGTGCGAAGGCGGCGCGCCCTATGGCGCGATTGCGGACGGCGCCATTGCCGCGAAGGAGGGGCGCATCGCCTGGGTCGGCGCGCGCGCCGATCTGCCGCGTGCGCCTGAGGCGCTGGCGCACGAGGTGCGCTCTTGCGGCGGCGCGTGGATCAGCCCTGGTCTGGTCGATTGCCACACGCACCTTGTTTTCGGCGGCGACCGCGCGCGCGAGTTCGAGCTGCGCTTGCAGGGCGCAAGCTACGAGCAGATCGCGCGCAGCGGCGGCGGCATCGCTTCCACTGTCGCCGCGACCCGCGCGGCTTCGAAGCAAGACTTGATCGAAGGTGCGCGGCTCCGGCTTGGCGGGCTGACGCGCGAAGGCGTGACGACAGTGGAGATCAAGTCGGGCTACGGCCTTGATCTTGAAACCGAGCTGAAGATGCTGGAGGCAGCCGGCGCGCTCTCAGCCTTAGGACGCGTGCGGGTGCGCCGCACGTTTCTCGGGCTGCACGCGCTGCCTCCGGAATTTCGAGACGACCGCGCCGCCTACGTTCAGCTGGTGGCGGACGTGATGATTCCGGCCATCGCCGCCTCCGGTGCGGCGGAGGCGGTCGATGCCTTCTGTGAAAACATCGGTTTTACCGTGGAGGAAACCGATTACGTGTTTTCTGCGGCGCGTGCGCACGACTTGGAGGTGAAGCTGCACGCCGAGCAGCTCAGCAATCAGCACGGCGCCGCGCTCGCCGCGCGTCACGGCGCATTGTCGTCGGATCATTTGGAACATCTCGATGATGCCGGCGTCGCCGCGATGGCCGCCTCTGGCACGGTGGCGGTGTTGTTGCCGGGCGCGTTCTACTTTCTGCGTGAAACCAAATTGCCGCCGGTGGGCAAGCTGCGCGCCGCCGGTGTGGCGATGGCGGTGGCCACCGATTGCAATCCGGGCACTTCGCCGCTCACCTCGCCGCTTATGGCGATGAACATGGCTTGCACGCTGTTTCGCCTGACGCCGGAGGAAGCGCTCGCCGGCATGACCCGCGAAGGCGCGCGGGCGCTCGGCCTTTTGGACGAGATCGGCACGCTGGAAGTTGGCAAGGCGACCGACCTAGCCGTCTGGGATGTGCGCTCGCCGGCGGAACTCAGCTACTGGCTCGGCGCGCCGCTGTTGCGCGAGCGGGTGTTCGCGGGGCGGGTGGCTTGAACCATAATCCAACAAATCCTCCGTCATTCCGGGGCGACCGGAGGTCGAACCCGGCACCCAGGGGGCGATCGCCGCGCCCTTCGATCCCCAGGGTTCAGGGGCTGGATTTGCCGTCGTTGGAGCGAAGATGAAGCGCATGCGTGCAAGTATCGATTTACCTCTCCCCCTTCCGGGGGAGAGTTCGATTGCGAAGCAATCGGGTGAGGGGAGGGAAACGCTTGCTCTGCCGATGCGGCGCTGCCCCTCGTCCGTCCGCTTCGCGGCCCCCGGCAGGGGAAGAAGGGAAGAGGTTGGCGAATGAAGCGACTCACGCTCTCCGATCTGCGCGCGATTTGGGCCGACGAGCGCGGTGTTGTGCTTGATGCGGGCGATTACGCGCGCGTCGAAGCATCAGCCGAAACCGTCACGCGTTTGCTCGCGTCAGGCGCGGCAATCTATGGCGTCAACACCGGCTTCGGCAAGCTCGCCTCGAAACGCATCGACGATACACAGCTGGCGCTATTGCAGCACAATCTGGTGTTGTCGCACGCGGTGGGCGTCGGGGCGGACTTGCCCGATCGCATCGTGCGGCTGGCGATGGCGTTGAAAATTGTCACGCTGGCGCAGGGCCGTTCCGGCGTGCGCCGCGTTGTTGTTGATGCGCTGGCGGCGCTGCTGGCGGCGAAGATTTATCCCATCATCCCCGCGCAAGGCTCTGTCGGCGCGTCGGGCGATCTGGCGCCGCTGGCGCATATGTCTTGCGTGCTGATCGGCGAAGGTGAAGCGCGCGCCGGGGCGAAAGTTATCGCGGGCGCCGAGGCGATGCAGCGTGCGGGCCTCGCGCCGCTGGTGCTCGGGCCCAAGGAAGGGCTGGCGCTGCTCAACGGCACGCAGATTTCCACGGCGCTGGCGCTCGATGCTTTGTTTCGCGCTGAAGACGTGTTTGACGCGGCTTTGGTCGCCGGCGCCATGTCGGTCGATGCGGTGAAGGCCAGCGATGCGCCGTTCGATGCGCGCATCCACGAAGCGCGCGGCCAGCGCGGGCAGATCGAAGTGGCCGAACGGCTGCGCGCGTTGATCGCCGGCAGCGCTATTCGCGAAAGCCACCGCGTGGGCGACGGCCGAGTGCAGGACCCGTATTCGCTGCGCTGTCAGCCCCAAGTCATGGGCGCGTGCGCCGATGTGCTGCGCCAGGCGGGCGAGACGCTGGAGATTGAGGCCAACGCCGTCACCGACAATCCGCTCGTATTCGCTGAGGATGATGCAATTCTCTCCGGCGGCAATTTTCACGCCGAGCCGGTGGCGTTCGCGGCGGACATGATTTCACTGGCGGCGGCTGAGATTGCGTCCCTGAGCGAGCGGCGGCTCGCATTGATGATTGATCCTGCACTCTCCGGCCTGCCGGCGTTTCTGGTGGAGGAGGGCGGGCTCAATTCGGGCTTTATGATTTTGCAAGTGGCGGCGGCGGCGTTGGTGTCGGAAAACAAAACCCTCGCGCACCCCGCCAGCGTCGATACCATTCCCACTTCCGCCAATCAGGAAGACCACGTCTCCATGGCGACGTTCGCGGGGCGAAAAGCCGGCGACATCGCCGGCAATGCGGCCAATGTGGTTGCGATTGAATTGCTGGCGGCAGCGCAGGGATTGGATTTTCGAGCGCCTCTGAAAACGTCAGCGCCGCTGCAAGCGGCGCACGCGCGAGTGCGCGCGGTGTCGGCGCATTTGGAGAGCGACCGCGCACTAGCGGGCGATATCGCGCGGGTGCGGGCGTTGATCGAAGGCGGCGCGTTTCGCTTCAAGTAATACCCCGTCATTCCGGGCGAGCGCAGCGAGACCCGGAACCCAGTGATCGTAAAGTTGAGCATTTGCCCCTGGGTCCCGGATCACGCTTCGCGTGTCCGGGATGACGGAGTCTCGTCACTGCATCACGCCCGCGGCGCACACGATGCCCCAGACGATCAGCGCTTGGGCGCCGGCATAGGTCCACCATACCAGAGGCGCGGTGATGCGGCGCACGGGCGCATCGGGACCCAGCTTGAACAATTCGGTTGAAAGCACGCCGTCGGACACCACGAACGAGATGACCCCGAGCATCGCCGGCCACCCCGCCCAGGGCAGCCACATCGCCATGCACGCCATCGCGGCGATGGCCAGCGAATAGGGCACCACGCCAAGCGCTAGCCATTTGAGCTTCGGCGCGATCCAAACCAGAAAGCCGAGCGAGGCGATAACGATGATCGCCATCATGGCGTAGCGCGGCCAAAGCGGAGAATTGTCCCCCGAAAGCATCCACAGGCCGAAGAACATCAGCAGGTAGAGCACTTGCATGAACAAAAACGAGAGAATGCCGAGGCCGAGCGCCCAGGTCTTGTCGAAGGCGAGAAAGAAATCGCCGAGCGCGGCGGCGCCGAGTGCGAAAATCAAAGGCGGCGGCGCGTGCGCGACTAGGAAGGCCCCCGCCAGCGAAGCCATGAACAGCGTCTTGACCGCCGCGCGCAATAGGCTGGGCGGGCGGTTTAGGAATACGATTCCATAGAGCAGAGCGGCCGACGCCGACAAGGCGGCGAGCGCCCAAAATGGGGTCCCGAAATCCAAATGCATGTCGCTCTCGCCTCGCTTGCCGCCATGCTAGCGAGGCTTGCGCTGAAAGGGGAGGGCCCGCGTTTTGCTTTCTGAGCCAGCGCCGGTACAAAGCGCCCAACGGCATTGCGGAGGACGACATGCGCCTTTCAGCGGAGATAGCGGCGGTGGTGACTGGCGGCGCGTCGGGGCTCGGGGCCGCGACCGCCCGCGCGTTGCGGGCTGAGGGCGTAAAGGTGGCGCTGTTCGACCGCGATGAGGAGCGCGGGCGGGCGACCGCCGACGAACTCGGCGCCACGTTCTGCCGCGTCGATGTCACCAGCGAGGAAAGCGTCGATGAGGGTTTCGCCGCGGCGCGCAGGGCCCAAGGCCAGGAGCGCATCCTGGTCAATTGCGCCGGCATCGGCAGCGCCATGAAGACCGCCAGCCGCGCCAAGGATACCGGCGCGATCAGGCATTTCCCGCTCGATTTGTTCAACCTCACACTTCAGATCAATCTGATCGGCACCTTCCGCTGTGTCGCCAAATCCGCGGCCGGCATGCTGACAATCGAACCCTTACCTGTTGCGGACGGCGGCGAGCGCGGGGCCATGGTGATGACGGCCTCGGTCGCCGCGGTGGATGGCCAAGTGGGTCAGGTGGCGTACTCGGCCTCGAAGGGCGGCGTGGTCGGCATGACCCTGCCGATCGCACGCGACCTGGCGAACGAGGCCATCCGCATCAACACCATTCTGCCAGGCACGTTTGAAACGCCGCTGATGCTGGCGGCGTCGGAAAAGGTGAGGGAAGGGTTAGCGGCTAGCGTGCCGTTCCCGAAAAGGCTCGGAAACCCCGTGGAATATGCATCCTTGGCGTTGGAGATGATTCGCAATCCGTATTTCAACGGCGAGCACGTGCGCCTCGACGGCGCGATTCGGATGCCGCCGCGCTAGAGATTCCCTTGAAAAGCTCTGTTTCCAGGCCACGCAGCGGCACTTCATTTCGGCTAGGCGCGTCAAAACCGCTTCAAATAAGCATTTTTGCATTGCGACTCTCGCGGCGAAATGCAAGGGAGTGCCACCGAAACCGTCAAAAAGCGCATGGAATGTGGGTTTTTGGCGAGTTCGGCGGAATTGCGGTCAACGCTCTTTCAAGGAATGACTGGCATCCATCATGGCGCCGCGGTGAGGAAAGCTCGTCAGAAAGCTGCTTCTTACCGACGGTGCGTTGAATTTAACACGACGACAACCTTTTGAAGGGGAAAGCAAATGGCCCGCAAGGCAATGAAGAAAAAGACCGCGCGCAAGGCGCCGGCCCGTAAGTCCGTGAAGAAGGCAGCGGCCCCGGCCGCCAAGCCGATTCGCGTCACCGCCGTGCCCGGCAAGGCCGTCACCGCGAGCGCGTTCCTGCAAGCGGTCGCTGACCACAGCGGCATGAAGAAGTCCGAAGCCAAGACATTCGTCGAGGGGTATATCGACGTCGTAAAAGCCTATGTGATGAAGGGCGCCAAAGTGAAGATTGGCGATATCGGCATGGTCATGATCCGCGCCCGCAAGGCGCGCATGGGCCGCAACCCGCAAACCGGTGAGCCGGTGAAAATCAAAGCGTCCAAGAAGCTCGCCTTCCGCCAGTCGGCGGTGATGAAGGCGCAAGTGATGGGCGGGCGGTAA
>JANNFH010000475.1:0-18813 GCA_031379565.1 Alphaproteobacteria bacterium | reverse complement strand
CATACAAAATCGAGCCAGTCGCAGTCCATTCCGGTGATTGGCTCAGCGGATCGCCGCTGTTGACTTGATCGGTTTCCTTGTCGCCGAACGACACGCTGCTGTCATAGAACACCTCATTGTACAAGACACCGAACGACAGCGTCAGCGCATCGGTTGGGCGCGCCGTGAATTCTAGCTCGGCGCCTTGACTGATGACCTCCGGCACGTTGCGGGTGATGAAATTGAACCCATTAAACGCGTTGAGCTGATAATCGTGCAGCTGCTGATAGAAGGCAGCCATGTTCAGCGTGGTAACGCCGAAAATAGTGGACTTGAAGCCCAGTTCGTACGCGTCGATCGTTTCCGGCTCGAACTGGAGATCGGCTGCGCCGAACGTTGAGGGCAGCGTAATCCCCTGTGTGCCTAGGTAGTCGATCACACTCTGCGCATAGGGGGTCGGCGCGCCTGTCGTTGTCCACGGGCGAACCGCCATGCCTGAGCGGTCGATGTTGAAGCCGCCCGATTTGTAGCCGCGCGAGTAGCCGCCATAGAGCATGAGGTCGTCATTCACATGATACGACAGGGACGTAGTGCCGCTCAGCGCGTCGTCACTGAGCGAACGGCTGTGAGCGCCATTTTGCACGTCGTTGACCGCGGGGTTGCAGGTCAAGATCAATGCGCTCGGAAGGCCGTCGGCGAGCGGTTGGGCAATACTGGAGAACGCGCCTCCCTGCTGGTTCGTGTATTGGAACAGCAGCGCCGCATAGACCGCGTCCACATTGTCGCGGATTGCTGCGCATGCGGGCTGAATCGCATTGAGATTGGCCGACATGTCCTTTTCTTCGTGCGACCAACGCGCGCCCAAAGTCAGCACTGCGCGGTCATTGAGGTTGATCTCGTCATGGGTGAACAGCGAATAGGAGGTGGTGTCGATTCCCCAGCGGTCGGCCTGCTGGCCGGTGCCATCGGGGAGTCCCGCCGCGACCATCGCTGCCGCGAACGGAGCGCCGGCGGCGCTTAGGATCGCCGAACTGCCCGGAACAACATCATTCACCTTTACCGTATTAAAGCCGTTGACGAAGTTGAATGCCGTGAAGGCATTTTGGATGATGCAATTGGACCCGACGGTGCAGCCAAAGATGGTGTTCCCTGTGCCGCCAAAGATGCTGAGGTTGAACGGGGCGACTAGGTTGTCGATAAAGTTCGCCGCCTGCGTGCCATAGCGGATGCGGTCAGTCTGACGAATTTCTTCTTGGCCAAAGAAGCCGCCGACCAGCCAGTTTACCGGCCCGGCCTCACCCTGTAGGCGAATTTCCTGAGTGATCGCCGAGACGCCGATTTCGAGGCCCGCGCGATAGGAGCGGTCCATTGAAGAGAAGTCGATGTCTTGGTTGCGCGTCGAATCCCAGTCCCGCACCGCCGTGATCGAGGTGAGGTTTATATCGCCGATGGCCCAGTCCAGTTGCGCGGAAAACCCCAGGTCGTCGGTCTGCTCGCCGTAATTACGGTTCGGGGATATGGTTGTAAGGCGTGCATCGGGGCTTGCGGTGAGGATTGCCCCTGGTTGGGTGGCGTTGACGGCGGCGGAGAAATCGAAAGCCGCAAGCGAGGATGTGTCCGCGAACGTCACGGCCGCGCAACAAATCTCATCTGAGCCGGCGGCGTCCAAAATGATGCGCATGGTGGCGTTTGGGGTCAGATCCCAAAGGGCCTGCAGCCGGCCGCTCCAACGGTCCGTGGTGTTAGATGAGCGGTTGGAGATCACATCCGTGATGTACCCGTCGCGGGAACGCAGGGTGCCGTCGAACCGCACCGCAAGCGTGTCGGACATGGGAAGGTTGAAGCCGAAACGCGTAGCTGCAAGCTCAAGTTCGCCGCCGGTGCCCTCGAGCCAGGCGCTTGGCTCGAAATCAGGGGACGCCGTGACAACGCTGATGGCGCCAGCCGTGGTGTTCTTGCCGTACAGAGTGCCCTGCGGGCCGCGTAGAATTTCCACCCGTTCGATGTCCGGCAGATCGGAAATCGCGGCGCCCGCGCGCGCGCGGTAAACGCCGTCGATGAAGATGCCGACGGCGGCTTCGAAGCCAGGATTATCCGATCCGGTGCCGATGCCGCGGATCGCGGCGGACGTTCCGGAAGATTGCGACTGGCCATACCCGATCCGCAGGTTCGGGGTCACTTGTCGCAGATCGATCAGGTTGTTGACGCCCGATTGTTCAAGCGCTTCGTGACCTATCGCGGTCACGGCAATGGGAACATCCTGGATCGCCGCCGACCGGCCCGTGGCGGTCACGATGATTTCGTCCGAGACTTCCTGGGCTGCCGCGGGCGTAACCGCGCCGATCGCCGCCATCGAGGCGCCCGAAAGTAGCATCCACCATTTTGACTTGCTGCGCATGAGGCTTCCTCCCAGAGCCGGAGCGGCCTTCTAAATCGGGCCTCCGGCAGCATCACGAAAATGTGAGATGGGCAGCGCGCAGGCACTCCCCCGGCGCGTCCCACCTTATCGTAGAGCCATACCAAGCGCGGGGCAGGGTGAAGTCAACTGGCCGATTGACCTAACTGACGCGCACGTCACCCTTGCCAAAATAATGCGGCCCTAGCGCCACACTGCCGCTACGTAATCGTCAGGCAAGCGCCGGGAAAAATGGTGGCGATCTTGTAACTTGGCGCCCGCACGCCCGGTATAAGCGCCACGATGTCAGACTCGGCGCTCGTTCTGTTTTCGGCTGGCCAGGATTCGGCGACTTGTTTGGCTTGGGCGTTGGCGCGCCACCGGCGGGTGGAGACCATTGGGTTCTTCTACGGTCAGCGCCACGCAGTCGAACTGACGCAACGTCCAGTAGTGCTCCAAGGTTTGGCGGCGCTGCGGCCAGAATGGGAAGGCCGGCTCGGCCCGGACCAAGTGGTCGATATTGGGGGCTATGGCGCCTTGGCCGAGAGCGCGCTCACTTCGTCGCGGGCGATTGAAGCGTCGGCCCAAGGCCTGCCCACCACCTTCGTGCCAGGGCGCAATCTGGTGTTTCTCGCGATCGCCGCCGCGCACGCCTACCGACGCGGCATCGAGGTGCTCGTCGGCGGCATGTGCGAAACCGATTTTTCTGGCTACCCCGATTGCCGCCGCGCGACGCTGGACGCGATGCAAAGCGCGCTCGCGCTCGGGTTGGAACGCCCGATCGAGATTGAAACGCCGCTGATGCAGCTCAGCAAGGCGCAAACTTGGTCGCTGGCGCACGAACTTGGTGGCGCCCCGCTCGTCGAACTCATCCGCGAACACACCCACACCTGCTATGAGGGCGACCGCGCGCGCCGGCACGATTGGGGTTATGGCTGCGGCGTTTGCCTGGCCTGCCTCCTTCGCGCGCGCGGCTGGGAGCAATGGTCGTCCTCGTGAAGCGGCGCCCGTGGGCGTGTTGTTTTTGCGCCCATGATGCTGCTAGTTGCGAGCCGCGCCGCCAGCTTGGCGCTGGCGTAGTTTTGATCGCGACAGCCTGAGACATGGATTTCAAGACCGCCCCTTTGATCCACATCGGCTATCCCAAGGCGCTGTCGTCATGGATGCAGAAGCACTTGTTCATTCCAGCGAACGGGTTCTGCATAGTGCTAGATCCGCTGACGCTGCAGTTGTCGGTGATCAACCCGACGCCGTTTGCATTCGAGCCGCGCCAGGCGGAGGAATGGATCGCCAAGCGGCTGAACGAAACGCCAGAGAGCGAGAAGCTGCGACCGGTCATCACCAGCGAAGCCTTGGTTGGGCACACCCATTGCGGCGGTTACAACGCCAAATCCAACGCTGATCGCCTAAAGAAATTGTGCCCCGATGGGCGCGTCTTGATTGTTGTGCGTGAGCAGAGGGCCATGATCCGGTCCCTGTACACGTCCTACGTTGTCTGGGGCATGCCGCACACCATCGAGCGCATTCTCGATCCCGTGAGGCCGCACCAGTCGCCGCAATTCAATCTGGATTTCCTCCGCTATGATTTGCTGGTCGATTATTATCAGAAACTTTATGGACGCGAGCGGGTCTTGGTGCTGGCGTATGAAGCCTTCGCGGCAAACCCTTCTGAGTTTCTGCGGCGTGTCTTCTCGTTCTGCCAGATCGAAAATAGCGAAGCGAAAATCAAGAAAATTCCGGCCCGGCGCCGTGTGAATAGCGGTCAGACTTTGCTCAATTTGATGCTCGGGCGCTGGCGAAACCAGATAGTCGAGTCAGGCCTGTTCAATTTTTCCGGCATGCTAAAGCCGACGAAAAAACAGCAAAGGCGACGCGCCGCACGCAGCTGGAAGAATCGATTTCCATCCTATATGGACAATTGGTTTGAGAAGGACTTCAAGCGAAAGGTCGCCGCGCGGTGCGACGGCGAGTTCGCCGCGAGCAATCGGCGTTTGCAAGAACTCACCGGCCTTAGCCTCGGCGCATTCGCGTACGATCTATGACCCCGCGCTCCTTCCGATGACCTATTCGGTTAAAGAGATGTTCTACTCGTTGCAGGGCGAGGGCGCGCGCACGGGACGGCCGGCGGTGTTTGTGCGCTTCGCCGGCTGCAATTTATGGAGCGGCCGCGAGCAAGATCGCGCCGGTGCTGTTTGCAGCTTCTGCGACACCGATTTCGTCGGTGTCGACGGATTGGGCGGGGGCAAGTTTGAGACCGCCGAGCTGCTTGCAGGGGCGGCGCAAAACATGTGGCCAGGCGGCGGCGCGCCTTATGTGGTTTGCACTGGCGGCGAGCCGCTGCTGCAACTCGACGCGCCGCTGATCAACGCTTTCCACGAACGCGATTTCGAAGTTGCGGTCGAAACCAACGGCACGATTGCCGCGCCCGCCGGGCTCGACTGGATTTGCGTTAGCCCGAAAGCGGATGCGTCTTTGGCGCAAATTACTGGCCACGAGCTGAAGCTGGTTTTTCCGCAGCGGGCGGCCATGCCGGAGCGCTTTGAAGCGCTCCAATTCGATCATTTCTTTCTGCAGCCGATGGATGGTGCGGCGCTGGCGGAAAACACAAAAGGCGCGATCGCCTTTTGTTTGAGCCGGCCGCATTGGCGGCTCAGCCTGCAAACCCATAAGGCGCTCGGCTTGCGTTAGCGCGCGTTGGCGAGATAGGCGTCAGCAACCTTGTCGGCGAAGCGCCGGATCGCGCGGTCCGCATCGGTCCATTGGCCCGGGACCGCGAGCAGGTATTGCAGGCTCGGCGTGTGGTAGCTGTGTTCAATCTCGGCCAGCACTCGGCCCCCGGCGCCGCGCAACACGCCGCGCAAGGAGGCCCCGCCGGTCGAATACGAACGGCTCCAATCCAGCCCAGGCTGGTGGCGCAATTGCTGCATTGTCGCCCGGTTAGGATCGGCATCAAGAATGGTGATTTCGAGACTCATCTCGCCGCCTGGCGCGAGTTCGGCGCCGACGCGCGCGAGCGCTGCATCAACCCGCTCGGCCACGCGTTGCTGCAGACGCGCGCCTTCTCTGACGCCAAGATCTTCTTCCACCGCGGTCTGGAATTCAGGGGCGAAACCGATCGGGGCAAGCGTCACGGTCGCGGCGGCTGCCACTTGCGCGAGGGCCAAAGCGGTCAGCACTGCAAGCGGAAAAAGCAAGCGCATCGAGAGCTCCTTCTAGGGTTCTCATTCGAGACAACGCGGCTAGCATAGCCCTCGCCACAGCTTGGCGCCACTCACGAACACGGCACCCGTGGTTGCGGCTTCACTTGTCGTCTTCGTCGTCATCCTCGTCGTCGCCCGGGATGATGGCGCCGACGACAGCGCCGGTCGCGCCCACGCCGGCGCCGACGACAGCGCCGGTAACCCCCACCGCCGTGCCGACCACCGCCGCCGCCAAGCAGGACGACAGCGGCAACATCAACAGCAATGCTGCGATCAATCTAGACATTCGACCTCCGGAAAGTAATTCGGCCCACCCTCGCGCCATCGCGCGCGGGCCGCAAGGATGCGCTTCAGTTAGGCCGCGCAAGCGCCCACTCAGGCGCTCAGGCGCACGTCCTCGATGTCAAAGGTGTCGTCGCACCCGTCGCTACGCCGCCGCAATGGGCCGCCATAGCTCTTCAGCGCCCCGAAACGCCGATCCGGGCCGAAGAAATCGCCTGTATCAACGAATTGTCGGGAATCCGTCAGCGCGCTGGTCATCCGCTCGAACAGCAGATCGGCGCTGACCGGTTTTCTAAGAAATCCGTTTACGCCGGCATCGCGCGCTGCCGCCACGCGGTGGATTTCCGTGTGCGCGGTCAGCATGAGAATGGTGGCGCATGGGTCAGGGCTGTTGGGCGCGCGGCGCACCATTCGCGTGAAAGCCAGCCCGTCCATAGGCTGCATTTTCCAGTCGACGAGTAGGAGGTCGAGGCGCGCCTGCGCCATCAGCTTGAATGCCTGGACGGCATCGGCCGCCTCGCTCACTTGGCCTATCCCGGCGGCGCGTAGCATGCTGCGCAGCAGCACGCGCATCTGCCGGTTATCATCCAACAACAAAACATGAAGATCGTTCGCAGCCGCCATCGGCGCCAAAAAGCGCCGGCAACCGCAAAGACCCGGTAAATTTCCTGGACTTTGCGATGAAAGACCGACCGCGTTTCGTTTCGTTTACGAACGCATCCCGGGCTGATCAGGGCGTATCGACCAGAACAATCTCGCATTCGGCCGACGCCAGGATGCGCAGCGCGGGCTCGTCGCGTATGGCCGCGCCGTCACGCGCGCCAAGCGCCACCCCATTGAGCTCCGCAGCGCCCTTGGCAAGCGCCAGATAGGCGTGCCGTCCAGGCTCAAGCCGATAGGCGACTTCTTCTCCCGCCCGAAGCGTTGCCGCCATCACCCGCGCGTCCTGCCGGATTGGCAAGGCGCCTGCTTCCTGATCGGCGGCGAAACCCGACGCCAGTGTAACCAGCATGCCGGCTCGCTCGGCTTTCGGGAATTTCGCGGCCCCCCAAAAAGGTTTGCCGCCGTGTTCCTTGGGGACGATCCAAATCTGATAGAGCGTCGTTGGCACGGCTTCGCGGTTGTACTCGGCGTGGGTCACGCCTGAACCCGCGCTCATCACCTGCACGTCGCCCGCTTCGGTGCGCCCGCGATTGCCCATGCTGTCTTCGTGCGTGATCGCGCCGGTGCGGACGTAAGTAATGATCTCCATGTCGGCGTGAGGGTGGGGGGGAAAGCCCGAATTGGCCTTGATCTGATCGTCGTTCCAAACTCGCAGCGCGCCCCAATGCAGACGCGCGGGATCGCGGTACTCGGAAAATGAAAAATGGTAGCGGGCCTTCAGCCAATCGTTTTCGAATTGGCCCAGGCTATCGAACGGGCGCTTCTCGATCATGGGAACCTCCGGACCCGTTCCCGCTTCGCCTGAATCAGGCGAAGCGGGACAAAACGGGTCGATACCTAAATTTAGAGCCGTTCTCGTCCGAAAACCGCGTAACACTTTTCGGGAACGGCTCTAGCCAACCAATGCTTGACGGCGTTGATCTAGGGGCGTCGAGTGCCGCGCGCGAGGAGGCACATCGATGAAACTTCATATCATGCTTGCAATGGGCGCGGCCTTCGCGGCTGCAGCATGCGGCCAGACCCCGGTGCCGGAACCCCAAGCGCCCGCCGCGCCGCTATCCATGATGGATCAGGTGCTGGCCATGGCGCCCGAACAGCAGCCTGTTTTCGCGTGGCAGCAGCTTACAGCTTATCAAACCACCCACCCAGAAGCCGTGCCCCTCTGCGCCAGTATCCGAGGGGCGGAATCGCGCGGCATCCTCCCTGCTGACGTTGATCCGGCAAGTATTTACGGCCCACACGCTGGCGCCCTGGTCTATTCCATCCAGTGCGGCGCGCAGCTGACCGGCACCCGCATGGACCCAGCCGAGCATTGGCTGGTGGTGATGGTTCCCGGCGCCGCCGAACCGGTCATCCTCAATTGCGCCAACGCGGCTGGCGTGGATCAATGCCCGACCGCCATTCCCCGCGCGGCGGCGCCCGCGACGCCCTAATCGGCGTCCCAGGCACGCGCATCACACTGGGTCCCACGAGAACACGTTCATCGATGCGCCCAAATCGGTGAAATTGGCCCGCATCGCCGGCAGGCAATGCTCCAGCAGGGTTTCCGGCGACCAGCCTTCGATCTTGGCCATGCCGCGCACGGGCCGCGGTTGATTGAACAGGAACACTTCGTTGCCGCGCACCGCGAAAATCTGACCAGACGTGTCTTTCGCCGCGTCCGCGCATAGCGCCACGGCCAATTGCGCCACCTGGTCGGCGCGCATGTTTTTCTGAAACCGCTCGACTCGCTTTTGCGAGGCTTCATCCTTCACCGGAATGGAGGCAATCATCCGGGTCCAAGCGAAGGGCGCTATGATGTTGGAGCGCACGTTCTTGGATTGTCCCTCCATGGCGATGATGCGTGAGAGCCCCATGACGCCGAGCTTGGCCGCCGCGTAATTGGCTTGGCCGATATTGCCGATCAGTCCGGAAGTGGAGGTGAACAGCACATACGATCCGCTTTGCTGTTCGCGGAAATGCTCGATCGAGGCGCGCGTCACGTTGAACGCGCCGTGCAGATGCACATCGATTACCGCGCGCCAATCCTCAGCCGCCATCTTGTGGAACATGCCGTCGCGCAAAATTCCAGCTGGGTTGATGATGGCGTGAAGGCCGCCGAATTCCTTTTTCGCCTGCGCCACCATCGCGGCGACTGCATCGTACTCGCTGACGCTGTCGGAATTGGCGATGGCGCTGCCGCCGCCGGCGCGGATTTCATCGGCCACTTTCTGTGCTGGCCCCGCCGAGCCTGCATCGCCGCCGGTGAGGCCGCCGCCGAGATCGTTCACCAGCACGGCCGCGCCCTCGCGCGCCGCCAATAGCGCGCACTCGCGCCCAATGCCGTTGCCGCCGCCGGTGACGATGACGATCTTATCTTTCAACACGCCCATCAGAACTCCTTGTCGGCGATGCTTAGCGCGTTTTCACGCCGCATATCCACACCCGTCATTCCGGACGGCCCACCGAGCGCTCCGCGCTCGGCGATTACCCAATGCCAAAATCGAGCAATCTCGATTTTGGCGCGATCCGGAACCCAGGGGTTGCGGCGTGCTGCATTCTGCCCTGGCTTCCGGGTTCGGCTTTGCCGCCCCGTAATGACGGAGCTCCGATTTCGGCGAGCGGGAGGCTTTGAGTTCCGGTCTTATTCCGCGAACACCCGCACGTGCGCGCGGCCGCGGCGGCGGCTGTTTTCCTCGTACAACATACTAATCGTGGCGATGTCGCGATCTTCGCCGACCAGGTCGATGTCGCGGGTGCAGCCGCCCGGCCGAATTTGCGCGGCGATGGAAATGTCCTGGTGGCCGCCATTGTGATAAGTGATGTCGGCATCAATGAAATGCACGGGTTGGCGATACACGCAAATGCGGATGCGCTCGAATTGTTGATGACCTTCCACCACGATGGTGTCGCGATCGACCCGGTCGAGCACCTCTCGCTCGCCGATCAGACGCCATTCCGCTGCCGCTGGCGTCGCAAAGCCCAAACACGCAACCAAAACCAAAGCTAGAAAACGCATAAACTGCCCTCCGTCTCGACGTCCCTCGCCGATGCAGACAACACTAGAACGCGCCAGGGTCAAGAATCCGTCGCCGCGCGCGACCGTTTTTGTTTATGCGCGGGGTTCGAAACCGTCGGCGTGCGCCAGAGCCGGGAAAAGCCGCATCCAGCCCAGCGATGCCGCCACGGCCGCGGCGCCGCCAATGGTCACCGCCAAAACCGGGCCAAAAATCCGCGCCATCAGCCCGGCCTCGAAATCGCCAAGCTCGTTCGACGCGGAAATAAACACGAAGCTCACGGCCGCCACTCGCCCACGCATGGCGTCCGGCGTGGCCAGCTGGATTAGGCTTTGCCGCACATAAACCGAGATCATGTCTGCCGCGCCGGCGATCGCGAGCGCACCCGCAGTCAGCCACAGCGATTGCGAGACGCCGAACACGATCGTGGCCAGTCCGAATAGAACGGTCGAGCCGAACATCCAGCGTCCCACATGGGTGCGGATCGGCGCCGCCGCCAGCACCAGCGCCACGCAGGCAGCGCCGGCGCCCATCGCCGAGCGCAGCACGCCAAGCTCGCCCGGCCCCGCATGCAGGATGTCGCGCGCGAACACCGGCAATAGCGCCACCGCGCCCGCCAGCAGCACGACAACGAGATCGAGTGAAATGGCGCCGAGCACGATCTTGTTCGACCAAACAAAGCGCAGGCCCTCGACGATCATGCCGAGGGTGCGCGCATCCTCCACCGGCGCTTGGGCCGGCGTCGGCGTGCGCCACAGCAACACCAACGCCGTCACGAACAACAAAGCGGCCCCCGCATAAGGTGCGAACGGACTGACCCCGTAGAGCAATCCGCCAGCCGCCGGGCCGATAATGATGCCGGCCTGGAAGCCAAGCGAGCTCCACGCAATCGCTTGCGGCAATTCCTCGCGTGGAACCAGCATCGGCAACAGCGCGCTGTTGGCGGGCGGCAAGAATGCGTTCACCGCGCCGGTCATCGCCGCCGCCGTGAAAATCACCGGGATCAGCGCGTCCGGCCCGAGCCCGGCGGAAAACATCAAGCTCGTCGCGATCGTCAGTTTCGCCGCGTAACACACAAACAAGATGCGCTTGCGATTGTATCGATCCGCCGTGTTGCCGCCGATAAGCGAAAGCGCCAGCAGCGGCAAAAACTGCGCCAGCCCCACCAGGCCCAGCAGGAACGCAGCCTCGGCGATACTTTGCCCGTGCTGGCGCGCGGAATCGTAGATTTGCCAGGCCATCGCCGTCAGCTGCATTTGCATCGCCAACACAACGAGGACGCGGCCAGTCAGGAACCGTTTATAAGGGCTATGGCGGAAGATCGCGAGCGAGGGGAGGCGAAGCATGAAGCGAGAGGGGAGTAAGGGAGTAGGGCGATAAGGCAATAGCAATCAGATACGCACTGCCTTATTCCCCGATCGTTTTGTTGCTTCGGAGTCCCATGCCCGCACGCTTCGTCTCCGAACGCCCAGAACATGGCGAGGCCATCGCGCGCGTGCTAGATCGCGCGTTCGGTCCGGGGCGCTTCGCCAAGGGCTCCGAGCGCGTGCGCGAGCGCGGCGCAGGCGCCGAGCCCGCGCTCTCGCGGGTGGCGCTCGATGAAAACGGCGAGGTCATCGGCGTTTGCCGTATCTGGCGCGTCAGCGCCGGCGGTGCGTCGTTGCATTTTCTTGGGCCCCTCGCCGTCGATCCCGGCGCGCAAGGCGCGGGGCTTGGGTTGGAATTGGCGAAGGACGCGGTCGCCGCCGTGCGCGCGGCGGGTGGGCGCGGATTAATCGCTGTCGGCGCGGAGGCTTTCTTCCGGCCGCTCGGCTTCACCAGGATACCGCTGGGGCGGCTCACCATTCCGGGCCCGTTCGATCCCGCGCGTTTGTTGTGGCTGCAATTGACGCCCGGCGGCTTGGATTATGCTCAGGGCGAAATCGGCGCGCCAGGCTAAACCGATTCCCGCCGCCAGCCCCACATCAGCAGCGCGACGCCAATCAACGCCCACGCGACGCCCGGCCCGAGCGGTGTTGCCGCGGCGGCGCGCACGACATAGGCGCCGTTGCGTTCGATGCCGACCCAATCATCGCCCGCCGCGCGTTCGCCGCGGGCGACACGGCGGATCGCCGGCAGGCGCGCGCCGTCTTCGCCGGTAAGCAGCACCGCGCCGCCGGTTGCTTGCGCTAAGGGACGCAGGATTTCCGGATTGGCGGCGAGCGCGGCGGCTTCGCGCGGATTGAGCGGGCCCACCGCCGCGAACGCGCGCAAATCGCCGGCTCGCGCTTCATACAAGCCTTGCTCGCCCGCCGGCGCCGCGCCGCGATAGAGGCCTGGCGAAAATTCTTCCAGGCCCGCGCTTGAGCGCGCGCCTGATGGCGCGATGATCTCCACCGCGCCGGGCGGCCCACCGAGCGTTGAGCGCTGGATCGCCAAGCCTTGCGGCCCAGGCTCAAGGGTTAGCCGCTCCTCTTCCAAGTCCGGCTCTTGCATCAGCCAGTGCGCGAGGCGGCGCAGCAATTCGCCGTGCGGGCCGCCGCCGTCATAACCGCGTGCCCAGAGCCAAGGTTGATCGGACCACAATTGCGCCACCCGCCCGCGCCCGGCGCGATCGAGCACAAGCAAGGGCCGCCCGTCGGCGCCTTGCAGCACGGTTTGCCCGCCGCTTGCGCGCGCATCGATCTGCCGGGTCCAGCGCCCCCAGCGTTCCGGCGCCGGCAGCCCGCGCACCACGGGGTGACGTAGGCCAAGCGCGGTGGGCGCAGGGCGATAGGGGCGTTCGGTGAGCGTTCCCGTCGGCTGCGAGGGCAGGATGCTTGCGAGCGCGGTGCGGAACACGCCTTCGGGTCCCGCTTCCGCTTCGCCCGCGGTGATCAGCAGCGCGCCGCCATTCTCAACCCGGCGCACGATGTTGGAGAAATAATACGATTGCAGCACGTTGCCGCGCCGACGGTAGCGGTCGAAAATGATGAGATCGAATTCCTGCAGCCGGCGGTCGAACAATTCTTCGGTCGGAAACGGGATCAGCGCCAATTCGTTGAGCGGGGTGAAATCCAGTTTTTCCGGCGGGCGTAAAATCGTGAAGTGAACCAAATCCACCGCCGGATCGGATTTCAGCAGATTACGCCACACCCGCGCGCCGGGATGGGGCTCGCCGGTGATCAGCAGGACGCGCAGCCGATCGTGCACGCCATTGGCGCTGAAGGCGGCGCGGTTGTTGGCGAGGGTGATCTCTTGCTCGCCGGCCTCGGCTTCGACAATCACCATGTTGCGCCCGCGGTGCGGCAACCTAACCTCAAGATCGAACGGCCGGTTGGCGCGCACGCTCGCGATCGTCGCCGGCGCGCCATCGATCGACACGTTCACCCGCACATTGCCGTTCGTGCTCGCGTCCACGACGCGCGCGGAAAGCCGCATCGCCTCGCCGACAATGCCGAAGGTCGGCGCCGCGATCAGCTCCAGCCTGCGGTCGCCGCGTTCGGGATCGCCGACGATCAGCACATGCGCGGGGCCGAACGCGGCCAAGCGGCGAGGTTCTTCGGGTGGATCGGCGGCTTGCCCGTCGGTAACGATGATGATTCCGCCAATGCGGTCAGGCGCCACATCGCCGAGCGCGTCCTCGATGACGGAACTTATCAAAGTTCCGTCCGGCCCGCCGCGCGTCTCGCGCACGCGTACTTCCAAGTTGCGCTCGCGCGACAGGCGCTCGGCGATTGCATCACCGGCGTGCCGGGCGGCGTCGCGCCGCCCTGCCAGCGCCAGGCTTTCGCTTTGGTCGATCAGCACCAGCGCGACATCGTCCGCCGGTTCGCGCCTCTCGCGCACCCATTGCGGTTGCAACAAGCCGAGAAACAAGAGCGCCAACCCCAGCGCCCGCAAAATCGGCGCGCCGCCCCCGCGCATCAGATAAACGCCCCACGCGATCAGCGCGATGATTCCGAGCGCGACCAGCGCCCCAATCGGCAACGCCGGATCAAATCCAATCCGCTGGGCGCCAATCATGGCATGCACCCAACGCTACTTGGATGCAGCGCGAGGAACCCCCTCCCGCTTGAGGGGAGGGGGCAGGGGGTGGGGTACCGCGCGCCGTTCGCATCTTCGCACCAACGCTGACCTTGCATGGACCGCTGGCGCCTCGCCGGCATCGTTTCACCATGCGCAGACGTTGGCCGGCGAGGGCGCCGGCGGTCCGTGTCGCGCGAACCCACCAAACGTCGCGCTTCACCCCACCCCCTTACCCCCTCCTCTCGAGAGGAGGGGGAGCGGCGGACGTGGCGCCACACTATCATCGCTCGCCCATGCGTTCGAGCAGCGCTGGGACGTGCACTTGATCGGCTTTGTAATTTCCCGTCAGCGCCACCATCACCATGTTGATGCCGAAGCGGAGCGCCAGTTCACGCTGGCGGGCGCCCCCGGCCAGCGCGCCTTCTCCGGCCCAGGCCGCGGCCCAATCGCCGTCGCCGACAAACAGTGCCGCGACCCCGTCGCGCGAAGACGCCGCAGCCCCGCTCTCGGCCCACAATTGCGGCGCCTGGGTGCGGCCGGGAAAACTGCGCATCAGATAGAATGCGCGCGCCACCACATGTTCGGCGCTCACTTGCTCGAGCGGGGGCGCATCGAGGCCGGCCAGCATCGCCGCCGCCGGCCGCGAACCGCCGCCGCGCCCGGCGTCGCGGGTATCGACCAATAACAAGCCGCCTATGGCGAGGTAATGATCGAGATTGGCGATTGCTGCGTCCGACAAACGTTGCGGCGAGGAGGGCGCTGGCCAATACAAGAATGGGTAGGGCGAGAGGTCGTCGCGGGCGAGGTCAACGCCGATCGGCGGGCCGGGCTCAACCGAGGTGCGGTTGGTCAAGATATCGCTCAGCGCTGTCAGGCCGGAATCGGAGACCCGGTCCACCCGCGCATCGCCGGTGCGCACATAAGCCAAGCGCAGCGTCAGCGTTGGATCGTCGCTGCGCTGTGCGTGGGCATCCGGCGCCAACGCCAAAATCAGAAACGCCATCGCGGCGCCGGCGCTGCGCGACAGACGCCCCAGGCGCGGCAGCCGGCCCATCAAGAATAGCGCGAGCAACAGGTCGAAAGCCAACAGCACAGCGCCTAGACCGAAAAAATATCCCGCCAGCGGCCGTTGTATGGATGCGCCGAGGCCGGCGCGCTCCATGCCATCGGGCAGCTCTAGCGGCGACAGCGTTTCATTGGCGCGCGCCGCGTCGATGGCGGCGGATACGCCGGCGCGCTCATACAAGCCCGGCGGCGTCGCCGGAGAAGGCGTCGCGGCATTGAAGGCTTCGGGCGCGATCTGTTCGTCGTCAGGCGCCGCCGCCAGCAGCGCGCCGTAGCCGTCGATCAGCCGCGTCGGGGTAAACGGGCCGCCGGAAATCTCGCGCTCGCCGGCGCCGTCGGCGCGCCCCGCGAACGCCAGCGTCCGCCGCAGCATGTCCACGAACAGGCCCGAGAGCGGCAAGTCCGACCACGACGGCCCGGCGCTGACATGAAACAGCACGATCAGCCCGCGCCCGTGCGGCGCCGCGGTCACCAGCGGTGAATTGTCGGTGAGCGTCGCCCAAACCCGCACTTGCTCAAGCGAGGCGGGCTCGGCCAGCACTTGCTGGCGCGAGACCACGTCTTGCGGCGGCGTGAGGCCGGCGAAAGGGGAATCGTTCGGAAACGGCGCAATACCCAGCGCCGTCTCCCATGCCAGCGCGCCGCCGAGCGAACGCGAGCCGGGCCTGAGCCGCACCGGCAGCAGATCGTCGGCATCGTTGGCCAGGCGCGGTCCGGCGAAGCGCACCAGCAGGCCGCCATTGTCGAGCCAGCGCTCCAGCGCCGCGCGATCGGTCGGCGCGACGCGGCTGGAATCGGGCAAGATCAACGCTTGCGCGCGCGCATTGATCAAATCCGCCACCGAGCCGCGTCGAAGCGAGGCGTAGGGCTGTAGCGCGCGATCGGCATAATAGAGTTCCGACACCAGCGGCTGGCCCGCACCGCCGGGATCGACCAAGCCCACGAACGGCCGCCCCGCGCCCGCCGGCAATAGTCGCACCGCCCCGGCGCTTGGCTCGCCAACGATGCGCACGCGCGCCGCGCGCGCGGCGATCTCTGGCGGCAAGGTAATGCGCGCCGACGCGCTCAGGGCGGCGCCTTCGAAGCGCAATTCAGCCGCGCCGAGCGAACGGCCCTCAAGCGTTTCAGCCGCGATGGCGGCGTCGCCGGCGCCGGTGCTGGCGCGGATCGCGGTGATTTCGACGCCCTCCGGCGTCACCGCGCCGCTAATCAGCGCTCGCGCCGTGCGCGACGGCAGGTGCGCAATGACCGGCCCGCGCCGCTGCAATTCCGCTGCCAGCGCGGCTGCGCCGTCATCGTGCAACCCATCGCTCACCCAGACGATGCGCGCAAACGCGCCGCGCGTCTGCGCCAAGCGCTGTGCTGCGTCGGCACGGTCGGGGCGCCATGGCTTGGGCGCCAGCCGTGATACCCGCCCGCGCGCGTCGGCGGCGGTCAGCGCTTCGCCGGGATCGCGCGCCGGAATTGAAGGCGCGGTGAGCAGCAAGAACACCGGCGCGCGCGCCCGCTCCGCGTCGGCGATCGCCGCCAAGGCAGTGGCGCGCGCCTCGGCCCAAAACGGCGCCGCGGTCCAGCCGTCGTCGATCACGACGAGCGTGCGCCCGCTCTGCGCCGCCTCCGCCGCACTCGGCGCCAAGCTCGGGCGCGCGAAAGCCAGGATCATCAACGCCGCCGCGGCTGCGCGAAACAACACCAGCCATAGCGGCGCGCGTTCGCGGCTTTGCTCCTCGGTGCGCAAGCCGAGCAACAAGCGGACAGGTGGGAACATCGCCTGCTGCGGCGGTGGTGGCGTTGCGCGCAGCAGCCACCAGAGCGCGGGAAGCGCCGCCAGCGCGGCAAGCGCCCAAGGCGCGCCAAACAATAATGGCCCGAGGCTCACGCGAACCGCTCCGACACCAGCGCCGCCAGAAGCGCCAGGGTCGGCGCGGCGCTATGATCGGTGCGATGCAGCAGCGCAGGGAAATCGAGCCGAGCGCCCAGTTCGCGAATGGCGCGGCGCTGCGCTTGCAGCCGTTCCGTGTAGCTTGCCCGCGCCGCCTCAGCGCGGCCGATCAAAGCCTGGATGGGGCCGGCGCCGGGCGCAACAAAGAGCGTGCGGCCTTCATACGGAAAATCTTCCTCCGCCGGATCGGCGATCATTACCAGCGCGCCGCTCGCGCCTGCGGCCGCGGCGGCAGTGAGCCGCGCGCGCCACGTTTCAATCGGCGCGTAGAAATCGCTGAGGAAGATGATGCGGCTGCTGGCTGGCGCTGATGCGTCTGAAACCGCAGTGAGAAAATCGTGGCTCAAATGCGCGAGTGCGTGCGCGCCGCTGCGCGCCGGCCGCCCGAGGGCGCCGACCCGTTCGCCCCCGCGCGTCAACAGCAGCGAGAGCGCCAAGGCGATGGTCCGCGCGCGCCGCAGCTTGGTGACACGCTTTGCATCGGCGCTCCAGGCAAAGCCGGGGTCGGGGTCGATCCAGAACCAAGCCGTCTGCGCCGCTTCGCGCTCGCGCTCGCGCACATAATAGCGGTCGCCGCGGGCCGAGCGGCGCCAATCCACCAGCCGCGCGCCATCCTCGGCGCGGTGATCGCGGTATTGCCAGAACGATTCGCCGTGGCCAGCGCGGCGCCGCCCGTGAAAACCCGGTGCGCTCGCCGCAAGCCGCCGCGCGTCGAGCAACAATCCAGGCAAATCGCCCGCAAGCGCCAGGGCGTCGAGGCGGCTGGATTCAGGCATGCGCAAGCTCCCCCTCTCCCTTGCGGAGAGGGGGTTGGGGGGTGAGGGGCGCGCAAAGGCTCAGGCGCCGGCGCGTCGGATCGCCCCTCACCCCGCCGCTTCGCGGCGACCCTCTCCGCAAGGGAGAGGGTGGGCTGGGCAAATGCCTCACGCCGCCCGCTCAGCCAGTTCGTCCACCAGCGTTTCAATGTCCACGCCTTCCGCGCGCGCGCCGAAGGAAAGCTGCATGCGGTGCACCAAAGCTGGGCGCGCAAGCGCGGCCACATCGTCGAGCGCCGGCGCGAGGCGCCCGCGCAGCAGCGCGCGCGCGCGCACCGCCAGCATCAGCGCTTGGCCGGCGCGCGGGCCGGGTCCCCAGGCCACATGCTGGTTGACGCGGGCATCGGGGCTTGAGCCCGGCCGCGCCGAGCGCACCAGTTCGAGAATGCTGGCCACGACTTTTTCGCCGACTGGCATCGAGCGCACCAGGTGTTGCAAGCGGATCAGCGCCGGCGCATTGAGCACGGCTTGGGGATGGGCTTCGTCCAAACCGGTGGTCTCGATCAAAATCTTGCGTTCGATTTCGGCGTCGGGATAGGGCACGTCGATCTGCAACAGAAAGCGGTCGAGCTGCGCCTCCGGCAACGGATAGGCGCCTTCGTGCTCGATCGGGTTCTGCGTCGCCAGCACATGAAACGGATTGGGCACGTCGTAGGCGGCGCCGGCGACGGTGACATGATGTTCCTGCATCGCCTGCAACAACGCCGATTGCGTGCGCGGGGAAGCGCGGTTGATTTCATCGGCCATCAACAGGCTGGTGAAAATCGGTCCCTTGACGAAGCGAAAATGCCGGCGGCCCGCGTCGTCCTGGTCCAGCACTTCGGAGCCCAATATGTCCGCCGGCATCAGGTCGGGCGTGAATTGCACCCGCGCCCAATCGAGCCCAAGCACGGTCGCCATCGCCTCTACCAGGCGCGTCTTGGCCAGGCCCGGCATGCCCACCAGCAGCCCGTGTCCGCCCGCTAGCACCGCCGCCAGCACCAGTTCGATCACCCGTTCCTGGCCAAACACCGCCTTGGCGATTTCGGCGCGCACGCGCGCCAACGTCTCACCGGCGAGTTCCGCCTCGGCGACTAGTGCCGCTGCGGCGCGCTGATCTGGAGTGCTCATGGGGGCGAAGCTCACTTGTGCGGAAGTTGAAATTGTGGCGCTTGGGGACTGCGATGTCGTCCCCAAGAAGTTCAGGCCTGGAGCAATTGCTCGCCGTGCTCAAGGCCGAAGCGCCCGGCGGACGAATTCCGCCGGTTGAGCGCTGGAACCCGGTGCATTGCGGCGACATCGGCATGGAAATCCTGGCTGACGGCAGTTGGCGGCACGAGGGGACGCGCATTACCCGCGAAGCCCTGGTGCGGTTGTTCGCTTCGATCCTGCGCAAGGACGAGGACGGGGCGACCTACCTCGTCACGCCGGTGGAGAAAATCGTGGTCCGCGTGGCGGACGCACCGTTTCTTGCCATCCGCGTCGATCGGGACGGGCGGGGCGAGGGCCA
>JANNFH010000431.1:0-16212 GCA_031379565.1 Alphaproteobacteria bacterium | reverse complement strand
TGGCCGATTTGGTCGAAGAGAGCGACAGGCTTGCCGCCGAATTGCCGAACAAGCGCTCGATCGCCTTCAGTTCAATCTGGTCGCCCAGAGGCGTCGACGTGCCGTGGGCGTTGACATAGTCGATGTCGGCCGGGGTCATGCCCGCGTCTTTCAACGCCGCGCTCATGGCTCGAAAACCGCCGTCACCGTCATCGGCGGGCGCGGTGATGTGATGGGCGTCGCCAGAGAGCCCGTAGCCCTTGATCTCGGCATAAATCTTGGCGCCGCGCGCTTTGGCGTGCTCGTATTCTTCGAGCACCACGCAGCCCGAACCCTCGCCCATGACGAAACCGTCACGGTCCTTGTCGTACGGACGCGAGCCCTTTTCCGGCGTGTCATTGAAGCCGGTCGAGAGCGCGCGCAGCGCGCAAAAACCGGCCATAGCCAGGCGCGACACTGCCGCCTCGGCCCCGCCTGCCACCATCACTTCGGCGTCGCCGTATTTAATCAGGCGCGCGGCGTCGCCGATGGCGTGCGCTCCGGTGGCGCAGGCGGTGACTACCGCATGGTTGGGCCCCTTGAAGCCATGGCGAATCGAAACGTGCCCGGAAGCCAGATTGATGAGAGCGCTCGGGATAAAGAACGGGCTGATCTTGCGCGGCCCTTCGCGCTCAAGAAGGAGCGCGTTTTCGGCGATGGCGCCAATGCCGCCAATGCCCGAGCCGATCAAGACGCCGGTGCGTTCCTTGTCCGCTTCCGTTTGCGGCTTCCATCCCGAATCCGCAACCGCTTCATCCGCAGCGGCGATCGCAAACAGGATGAAGTCCTCAATCCGCCTTTGCTCCTTCGCCGACAGTGTATTGTCGGGATTGAAGGCGTGCGCATCGCCCGCGCCGCCCGCGCGGCCGTCCGTGCGCGGCACCCCGCAGGCGATCCGGCAGGGCAAATCATCTACTTTGAAGTGTTCGATTCTGTTCGCGCCCGAACGCCCCGCGAGCAGCCGCTCCCAGGTCGCTTCGCGATTGGCCGCCAGCGGCGTGATGAGACCAATGCCGGTGACGACCACGCGGCGCATAGGCTGCGTGCTCAGCGCCGCCTCAGGCTTGTTTTTCGGTGATGAACTTCACCGCGTCGCCGACAGTTTGAATATGCTCGGCGGCTTCGTCGGGAATTTCGATGCCGAATTCTTCCTCGAACGCCATCACCAGTTCGACGTTGTCGAGACTGTCCGCGCCCAGATCGTCGATGAAGCTGGCCTTCTCGGTCACCTTCTCAGGCGGGGCTTCAAGGTGCTTAATCACGATCGCCTTCACGCGCTCAAACACTTCCGACATCGATCTGGCCTCGCCTTGAAAATTCCAGTTATGCGGAGCCCTTACGGCATGAAAGGGGGCTTGTGAACAGGGGCGGGGCGCCTGGAGCGGTTTTTTTACGCAGCCCAGGCCGGGCCTAAGCGGATCGCCCGCGCCGACCCCCGGATTTTCCCCGCTTATCTCGTGGCGGCGCCCATGGTCGCCCTGATCCAAGGCACGAAATGGGAGACCCGCGTGTAAACCTCCACCACCCCATAATGCCCCTCTAGCGGCGGTTCGTCGGCCACAAAAGGCGCGCCTGGATTAGCTGCGCCAGCGCCGGAGCGTTGATAACTGGAAATGCCGGCAATGCAGAAGCGGCCGCCGCGCTCAAGGAGCGCCGCCCCGCCGCTATCGCCGGGGCCGCTGATCCCTTCAAGCGGGGTGGCGCCTTGCTCGGGGCCGCGAAACACCCACTCGATCTGGTCAGCGCGAACGCCGGAGATTGTAGTGGTCGCGCCGCGCAGCGCACCATCTGGGTCTTGCGATGGGCCATTGAGGCCATCGCCCTGCACGCCCGCGCCAACAAGAACGACCACCTCGCCCATCTCGTCGTCGGCCTCGTAGAGGCAAACCGGCGCCGGGTTGCGGACCGGCTGTTCAAGCCGAATGAGCGCGATATCGTTACTTATGTTCGCCAGCGAAAATTCCGGGTGTACAATTACCTCAGCGACGCGATAGCCGCGCCCTTTCACGTAGACGTAACGCGCGCTGCCTTCCTGTGCTTGGAGTGCATCGACGGCGTGGCCCGCCGTCAACACCCAATCGGGCGCGATCAGCGTGCCCATCCCGTTGAACAAAAGCGGCGAGCCATCGCGAGAAGGAGCAGCCAGCAACGCCAACCCCGCTCGATGTTCGTGGCCAAGAAGCAGATATCGGCTCTGATCGACATCGTGGCGCATAATGATGGCGCTGGCCGGCGCGGCGCACGCGAGCATCGCGGCGACGGAAACAGCGAGGATCGGTTTCATCGTCACAAACCACGCTAAACTTTCGCGCCGCACAAGCCCACCCACGACAGGGCGCCGCGCCACGGCGACGGTCTCCGATGGTTTTAGACCATCGCCATGCCACCATTGACGTGCAGGGTCTGACCAGTGACGTACGCTGCCTCCTCGCTGGCCAAATAAACCGCCGCGGCGGCGACATCGGCGCCCTCACCGAGGCGTCCAGCGGGGATTCTGCCGAGCATCGCCGCTTTCTGCGCATCAGTCAGCACATCGGTCATTGGCGACGCAATAAAGCCCGGCGCGATGGTGTTGGCGGTGACGTTGCGGCTGGCCACTTCCGCGGCCAGCGCCTTGGTGAACCCGATCATCCCCGCCTTGGAAGCCGCGTAATTGGCCTGCCCCGGATTGCCTGTGACGCCCACGACGGAAGTGATGCCAATGATGCGCCCCCAGCGTTGCTTCATCATGCCTCGCAGCGCCGCGCGCGAGAGCCGGAAATAGGCCTCAAGATTGACCTTGATCACGGACTGGAAATCCTCGTCCTTCATCCGCAACAAAAGGCCATCCTTGGTGATGCCAGCATTGGCGACCAGAATATCCAGCCGGCCCCCGAGCGCCGCTTCGGCCTGGCCCACCAGAGCATCGACGGCGGCGCTATCGGAAAGATTGCACGCCAGGACCGGGTGATCGCCGCCAAGTTCGGCGCGTACTTTTTCCAGCGCTTCCACCCGCGTGCCTGAAAGGGCCACCCGCGCGCCTTGGCCCGCCAAGGCTTTGGCAATGGCGCCACCTATGCCGCCCGAAGCGCCGGTGACAAGCGCGGTTTTGCCGGAGAGGTTGAACATTTCGAACTCCTAGACTTGACACCCCGTTGCGGACGCTGATGGACTACCGATAGGTCGGGGCCAAAGCGCAATGTCGAGATTTGCTCGCAATTTCGGAGCGGCCTTTCGATCGATATGGGCCCAAATTGGCGTGCTGCTTTCCGCCATAGCCCTTCTCAATTTCGTGCAACGACTCTTTTCAATCACTCTATCCGAACTGATTACGCAAGCCATCGAGGCGTTTCGGGCGGTCTTTCACCCCTTGCTCGAGTTGGTCCTAGGTTGGCTTTCATTGAACCTGTCAGACCTTTGGCTTGATGCAGCAACACTGTACCTCATCCTTGGTGGCGCCGTTGCTCGCACTGTCCTGTCGTTGGCATCGAGTCTCGCTATCACAAATGCCGGTTACGTTGGGGGTCCGATCGACCTGATCTTACCACCGCCAGCGGTTAGAATGTTCGGGATTCCATTTTGGATCGCCTTGTGGCCCGCCGCGTTGATTCTGCTTTGTTTGAAGCCCTACGTGGAGCGGACAACATGCGAGCCGCACCACGTTCTCGAACGACCTCTGGTCACGGTCCTCGATCCGGTAGCCCAAACGGTAAATGGCCGCCCTGACTATTTCCCCCAAAGGCGCTTTTACGCGGTTTCCTTTCGGAAGCCGACGCTGGACCTCTATGACCGAGATCTTCGCACTGTGTTCATCCTCCAACTGGCAGCTTCAATCGCCGTAGCCGCTTTCCTCGCAGCGTTCAGCCTAACTGGGATTCGCTAGGGCGGCCCGACCGCGGGGACAGTTTGTTTGGCCGAGCGACACGCGATCGACGCAGATTGGACGACATTGGCCAACGAGCACGGTGGCCTGTGCGAGGACGCAGCCGGTCCATACCTCAGAACGCCTTCGCGAACGCTTCCAAATCCGCCGGCTCGTTGAGCGCGATCGCTTCCGCGTCCGGCGCACCGCGCTTCGCCATGCCGGTCAATTGCTTGCCGGCGCCGACCTCGACGAAGCGATGCACGCCGCCCTCGCTGGACATCCATTCCACGCTCTCGCGCCAGCGCACCCGGCCGGTGACCTGCCGCACCAATAGATCGCGAATGGCGTCGGGATCGTCCACCGGGCGGGCCGTGACGTTGGCCACGAGCGGCGTGTCGAGCGCGGCGATCTCGACCGCCGCCAGCGCCTCGCCCATGGCGTCAGCAGCGGGGGCCATCAGCGGCGAGTGAAACGGCGCGGAAACATTGAGCGCAATGGCGCGAACACCCCGGGCTTTGGCCGCGACCAAAGCCGCATCAATGCCGGCCTTGTCTCCAGAAATGACGACATTGCCGACATTGTTGTCGTTGGCGACGACGACGATGCCAGCCTTGGCGCCTTCCGCCGCGATGGCCTCGGCAGTCGCCACATCCACCTTGCCAATCAGGGCGGCCATCGCGCCTTCGCCGACCGGAACCGCCGCCTGCATGGCCAGGCCACGTTTGCGCAATAGCCTCGCGGCATCTGGCACGCTGACCGCGCCAGCCGCCGCCAGCGCCGAATACTCGCCCAACGAATGGCCGGCTACAAACGCCGCTTTTCCTACGCGCACCCCGAATTCCCGCTCTAACACCCGCACGGCGGCGAGGCTGACCGCCATCAAAGCCGGCTGCGCATTGGCGGTAAGGGTTAGGTCCTCGATCGAGCCCTCAAAGATCATCCGCGAAAGCCGTTCCACCAACGCTTCGTCAACCTCCTGAAACACCTCTCGGGCGGCGGCGAAAGCGTCGTACAGCGACTTGCCCATGCCAGGGGTCTGGCTGCCTTGGCCAGGAAAAATGAAGGCGAAGCTCATTGCCCTTGCGGCTTAGAGGACGGCCCCGCCAGCGACAAGCACGCACCCTTGCGTCCCAAGCGGAAATCCGTATGTTCCCCCGCTTCACGCGATCCGCGGCCCTGAAGCGCACTCCAGCGTCCAGGGTCCATCGTTTGCGCCGGCTCTTCCCCGGCCCAGGCGCCGCGGGTTCAAGGAAGAGGAAAACATGGCCTATTACGAACACGTGCTCATCGCGCGGCCCGATATCTCGCCGCAGCAAGTCGATGCGCTGATGGAAGACCTCACCAAGACTGTCCAGGAACTCGGTGGCCGGGTCGGCAAGTCCGAATATTGGGGCCTGCGCAACCTCGCCTACCGCATCCGCAAAAACCGCAAGGGCCATTATTGCCTGCTCGGCCTCGATTGCGCACCGCCGACGGTGCACGAACTGGAACGCCGGTTGAAAATGAACGAGGACGTGATGCGCTACAAAACCATCCGCGTCGAAACGCTCGATGAAGAGCCCTCGCCAATCCTCGCCCGCCGCGACCGCGACGAACGCCGGCGCGCGCGTCGCGAGGGACGCGATGACGATGGTGTTGAACTCAGTGGTGACGACGAATGACCAACATTAAGAAAAACGCGGCCTCCAAGGTCAATATTTCCAACATCCCAGCGCGACGCCCGTTCGGGCGCCGGCGCAAAGTGTGCCCGTTCTCCGGCGATGGCGCGCAGAAGATCGACTACAAGGATGTGAAGATGCTGCAGCGCTACATTTCCGAGAAGGGCAAGATTGTCCCCGCTCGGATCACGGCGGTGTCGGCCAAGAAGCAACGCGAGCTGGCGCGCGCCATCAAATTGGCGCGCGAATTGGCGTTGCTGCCGTTCGCGGTTCAGTAGGAGGACCGCCCCATGCAAGTCATTCTGCTTGAACGTGTCGAGAATTTGGGCGCCATCGGCGACGAAGTGCGCGTCCGTGACGGTTTCGCGCGCAATTTTCTGTTGCCGCAAAAGAAGGCGCTCCGCGCCACCGACGCAAACCGCAAGGTGTTCGAAACCCGTCGCGGCGAGATTGAAGCGCGCAACGCCGAAGCCCGCGCGGCGGCGGAAGCAGCCTCCAAGGGCATCGACGGCAGCTCGTACATCCTGATCCGCCAAGCCGGCGAAGCGGGACAACTTTACGGCTCGGTCTCGGCGCGCGATGTCGCCGACGAAATCGCCAAAAGCGGGGCCAAAATTGAGCGCGCCGCTGTCGTGCTCGACAAGCCGATCAAGAATATTGGCGTCCACGCCGTGCGGGTCCGGCTGCACGCGGAAGTCTCGGTCAACGTCAAGGTGAACGTCGCCCGTTCGGCGGACGAAGCCGAGCGCCAGGCGCGCGGCGAAAACGTCATCACCTCCGCCGCCGAGGCCGACCGCGCAGACGCCGACGCACAAGCGAAGGATTTGGCCGCCTCCGCGTTCAAGGACGACGGGCCGGGCGCACGCGCCGAATAGCCGGCGGACAGAACCTTCCCATCGGCGCGGCCAATGCTAGGCTTAACGCAGGGGGGAAGGGACGTTCCATGAAATGGACATTGGCCTGCGCCTTAGCGGCGGCGCTTCTGTTGGCCGCTGCGTGCCAATCGCGCCCCCAACCCGCGGCCGCCCCGGCGGCGCTTGCGCCTTATGCGCAGGCCCGGAACATCACCCTCCCCGCCGAGGTCGGCTTCGCGTTCTCGCCGGACAATCAGTCTTTGCTGATCGGCAGCGACGAGGCAGGCGGCGTATTTAACGCTTACGCCCAAGCTGTAACCGGCACGGATCGCCGCACATTGACCCGCGGCGCGGACGCCGCCTTTGCAATTTCCTACTTCCCCGCAGGCGACCGCATTGTGATGCGCACCATCGAAGCCGACGGCCATGGGCACATCGGCGTGCGCTTCGAGGACGGCATAATCCGCGATCTGACGCCCGGGACAGATATCGAGGCGCGTTTCCTGGGCTGGCGTTCCGATGGACGCGCTTTTTTCATCACAACCAGCCACGCCGATACGGGCACGTCGATGGCGTATGCGGTCGATGCATCGAGCCTTGAGCGCACCGCGCTTTATCAGGCCGATGGAGAGATAGACGCCGTCTCGCGCGATGGGCGCTGGCTCGCTTTCACCAATCCGGACATAAACGTCGTTCATCTTCAAGCGCCGCAGGCCGCCCCACGTCTCGTCGCCAGCCGAAGCGGCAGAAACCAGCAAGGCGCCTATGAGTTCGCGCCGGATGGGCGCTCGCTCGTCTACGCTGACGATGCCTCTGGCCCCTTTACCGAAGCTTGGCGGTACGACCTCGCCAGCAGCGAACACACCCCGGTGATGCAGGCTCAAGCGAACGTTCTCAGTGTCACCTCATCGCCATCGGGGCGTTACCGGGTGTTTGAATTGGGCGAAACGACCCCCTCGGACGTCGTTGTCGTCGATCAGCAGAGCGATCGCGCCTTGCCACTCTCCAGCGGCACGCGTGACGTGAGGTTTAATCGCGACGAAAGCCAAATCGCATTTCGCCTCGCCAATGACCCCTGGCCGCAGGACGTCTTTGTGTCCGACCTGGACGGCGCCCACATCCGCCGCCTCGTCCACAGCGACGCCGCGCAACAATGATTCGTTCTGATGCAAGAACAATTCATCGGTTTGGCATCGGGATAAGCGCCCTCCGGCTGTGAGCACGTAAACCGTTCCGCCCTCGAATCGCGGCACATTCGCGCTCATGTCCATGTCCGGCGCCATCGCCCATCCCTCCGCGCCGCCCGCGCCGCGCTCGGCCCCCCATAATCTGGAGGCTGAGCAGGCGCTGCTCGGCGCCATTCTATTTGACAACGAAACCTACAACCGCATTCCGGGGCGCCTTGAGCCCAAGCATTTCTACGATCCCGTCCATGGGCGCATTTTCGCCGCCTGCGCCGAAACCATTTCCGCGGGCAATCTCGCCGATGGCGTCACCATGCGCGAACGCTTCGCGCGCGATGGCGGCCTTAAGGACATCGGCGGCGCCGCCTATTTGCTGACGCTGCTGGAAGCCGCCGCCAAACTCAGCGTGCACGCGCAGGAATACGCCCAGCTCGTTTACGATCTGGCGCTGCGCCGTGAACTCATTCGCGTCGGCACGGAAATCGCCGAACTGGCGGAAAACCCGCCCGACGAATCCGACGCTGAGGACATCATCGAGGAAGCCGAGCGCGCCTTGTTCGGCCTAGCGGAAAGCGGTACGGCCAATTCCGGCTTCTCGCCCTTCTCGAAAGCGCTCGCGACCTCGATCGAGGTCGCCGCCGCCGCCTATGAAAGCAAGTCCGACGTCTCCGGCCTCGCCACCGCGTTTGACGATCTCGACCGGATGCTGGGCGGCCTGCACGGCTCCGACCTCCTCATCATCGCTGGGCGCCCCTCCATGGGCAAGACCGCGCTCGCCACCAACATCGCCTTCAACATCGCCAAGGCGCGCCTTGCCCATGACCGCGCGGGGGAAGATGAAAAGCCGCTCAACAAAGGCGGCGTGGTCGCGTTCTTCTCGCTGGAAATGTCGGCCGAACAATTGGCCACGCGCCTCCTCTCCGACGCCGCCGGCATCGAGAGCGACCGCATCCGCCGCGGCAAGATTCACAAGAACGAATATGAGCGCCTCGCCGACGAAGCCGCCAATCTGCAAGCCCTGCCGCTGCACATCGATGAAACCGGCGCCATTTCCATCGCCCAATTGCAAGCCCGCGCGCGCCGCCTGCAGCGCACCATCGGGCTCGATTGCATTATCGTCGATTATCTGCAGCTGGTGACATCCTCCTCGCGCAAGAGCGACGGGCGGGTGCAGGAAGTGAGCGAGATTACCCAGGGGCTGAAGGCGCTGGCGAAAGACCTCAAAGTCCCGGTGGTTGCGCTCTCCCAGCTCTCGCGCCAAGTCGAGAACCGCGACGACAAGCGCCCGCAGCTCTCGGACCTGCGCGAATCCGGCTCGATCGAGCAAGATGCGGACGTGGTGCTGTTCGTTTACCGGGAAAGCTATTATCTGGAGCGGACCGAACCGCGCGAAGGCACGGAAGAGCATTTCGCCTGGCAGCGCCAGATGGACGAAGTGCGCAACCAGGCCGAAGTGATCATCGGCAAGCAGCGCCACGGACCCATTGGCAAGGTGAAGCTCTTCTTTGACAGCCGCTACACCAGATTCGGCAACCTCTCGGCCCGCTCCGCCGCCTGATCCGCCGCAGCGGCTCGCGCGGCTGCGCGTCGATGCCGGCGCCATCGCCGAGAATTGGCGCTACTTTGATCGGCTCGCGCCGAACGCGGTTACAGCCGCGGTGGTGAAGGCCGACGCGTACGGGCTCGGCGCGGAAGCCGCCGCGCGGAAGTTAGCAAAGGCTGGCGCGCGTACTTTCTTTACCGCCACCGCAGGCGAGGCGCTCGTAGTGCGCCGCGCGCTTGGCGAAGGTCCGCATATCTTCGTGCTGAACGGGGCGCTGCCGGACGATGTTGCGGACCTCCCCGGCGCACAGCTCACCCCGGTGCTGAATTCAATCGCGCAAGTAAAACTTTGGGCGGCGCGCGCGCCAGCCGCTCTGCATCTCGATACCGGCATGAATCGGCTCGGCATCGGCGCGCCCGAAATCGCCGAAGCTAAGCACGCGCTCGAAGGCGCTTCGCTTGTGCTGGTGATGAGCCACCTCGCCTGCGCCTCGGACGCAACGCACGCACTGAACGCCAAACAGCGGCGGCGCTTTGTCGATGCGGCGGCGCACTTTCCGCCAGCGCCGCTCTCCCTCGCCGCGACCTCCGGCGCGCTGATCGGCGCCGATTATCATTTCGACATGATCCGCCCCGGCATCGGCCTCTACGGCGCGGGAGGGCTTGACGCCGGCAATCCGACGCTTGCAACGACGGCCATCATCGAGGCGCCCATTCTGCAGGTCCGCGATGTCGCGCCTGGCGAAAACGTCGGCTATGGCGCGAGCTTTACGGCGGCAAAAATGATGCGCAGCGCCACCGTCGCGCTCGGATACGCAGACGGCTACTTGCGGTCGCTTGGCGGGCGCGGTTATGGCGTGCTCGGCGGCGTCAAGCTGCCGCTGCTAGGGCGGGTGTCGATGGATCTGGTGGTGCTCGACGTGACTGCGTGCGCCGGGGCGCGTCCAGGTGCGTGGGTGGAATTTCTCGGGCCCCAGGTCCCGCTCGATGATGTCGCCCGCCTTGCCGGCACAGCGGCGTATGAAATCTTGACCACGTTCGTCGGAGCGGTGCGGAAGTCCGGTGCGCGCGCATGAACCCCCTCGCCGCCATCGGCCGCGCAGTGCTCGCGGTGCTTGCGGAAATCGGCCGCTTCTCCTCTTTCGCCGGCCGCGCCGCCGCGTCGTGTTTCTCGCCGCCGTTTTTCTTCGGACAGTTCGCCCGGCAGTGCGCGCAGATCGGTTATTTCTCGTTGCCTGTGATTGGACTGACGGCGGTCTTCATCGGCGCTGCGCTGGCGCTCAACATCTATGTCGGCGGCGCCCGCTTCAACGCCGAGCAATTCGTGCCCAACATCGTCGTCTTGGGCATCACCCGCGAACTCGGCCCCGTGCTGGCGGGGCTGATGCTGTCCGGGCGCGTCAGCGCCGGCATCGCCGCCGAGATCGGCACGATGCGTGTCACCGAACAGATCGATGCGATGAATACGCTCTCGACCGACCCGTTCCGCTACCTGATCGCCCCGCGCATACTGGCGGCGACGCTGTGCCTGCCGGTGCTGGTGCTGGTGGCCGACATTATCGGCGTGATGGGCGGGTACCTCGTCGCGGTGAACAGCCTCGATTTCAACGGCGCGACTTATCTGCGCAACACCTTCGACTTCCTCGAGCCCCAAGACGTTGGCCTCGGCCTCATCAAAGCCGCCGTGTTCGGCTTCATCATCGCCGCCGTCGGCGCGTATCAGGGATATCACAGCCAAGGCGGCGCCCTCGGCGTCGGCCGCGCGGCCACCAACGCGGTCGTCGGCGCGACGGTGCTGATCCTCGCCGTCAATTATCTCATCACCGCGTTTTTTGTCGAATGATGATGTCCGTCGTTTCCTTTCTTTCGTCATTCCGGGGCGACCGAAGGTCGAACCCGGAACCCAATGGCAAACGCGCAGCCCTACGATCCCCTGGGTTCCGGATCGCGCTTCGCGCGTCCGGAATGACGGAGGGTTGGCGCGAATGAGCCCCGCCAAACTCCAACTCGTAGCGCTCCGCAAAAAGCTCCGCGGCCGCCAGGTGCTTGACGGGGTTGATCTCGACGTCGCGCCGGGCAAATCGTTGGTCGTCATTGGCGGCTCTGGCGTCGGCAAATCGGTGACGCTGAAATGTGCGCTTGGGCTGATGAAACCCGATTCCGGCAAAGTGCTGGTGGATGGCGCCGACATCACCCGCATGCCGCCGGAAATCCGCGCCCGCGTGATGCGCAAATTTGGCATGCTGTTTCAGGGCGGCGCGCTGTTTGACTCGCTCAGCGTCTGGGAAAACATCGCTTTCCGCCTGATCTACGCCGACGGCGTCGCCCGCAGCGAAGCGCGCACGCGCGCCATCGACACGATGCGCAAAGTGCGCCTCGCGCCAGAATTCGCCGACGTCAAGCCGATCGAGCTTTCCGGCGGCATGCAAAAGCGCGCTGGCCTTGCCCGCGCCATCATCGCCAAGCCGGACATCCTGTTCTTTGACGAGCCCACCACCGGCCTCGACCCCATCACCGCCGACGCCATCAACGATCTCATCATCGATATGGTGCGCGAGCTCGGCTGTGCCGCTGTCTCGATCACCCACGACATGGCCAGCGCCCGCAAAATCGCCGACGAAATCGCCATGCTCCACGCCGGCAAGATCGTCTGGCGCGGCCCCGCCGGTGCAATCGATGCAAGCGGCAACGCCATGGTCGATCAATTTGTGGCGGGACGCGCCGATGGGCCAATTCAAGCAGTGGTTTGAGGGGAGCGCGATGGAAGGAGAGCTGGAGCCGCCGCTTCACTTCGTCCTCGTCAAGGGCAACGTCATCACACTGCGCGGCTGGCGAGCGCTGACCAATACAAACTTGTTGGCGCTCGCGCTGTCGGTCATCGCCGTCCCCACAGCCGGCATCTTTGTCGGGCTGTGGCTCGCGGTTCTCACTATCATTTTTCTGGCGTATGCCTTGTGGACGATTTACCGACGCATTCTCACGCCGATCGAGTTCTCCAAGAACGGATTCACAATCTACGGGGAGGAGTACTCAGCGCTCCAATATGGCCCATTCCTGCGGCGCGAAATCCTTGAAGGTTTGGGCCCTGATGACACCCCGGGGTGGCTCGAAATCTTGGTGCAGCAAAAAGACGGCCAGCCGGTCTTGTTGGCGACGATGACCCGCCACGCCGACGGCGAGCGCATCGTCGCACTTCTTAACGCGCGGCTTGCTTCGGCGTGACGATCAAGGCATTCGTGCAATCACCTTGTCCAGTTTCTCCGGCGTCAGGCTCGGCGCGTAGCGGCCGAGAACTTCGCCATCGCGGCCGATCAGAAATTTGGTGAAATTCCATTTGATGTTCTTTGTGCCGAGAAAGCCGCGCTTCTCGTTTTCCAAAAACTGATACAAGGGATGCGCGCTCGGCCCGTTGACGCTTATCTTGGCGAACAGCGGAAACGTCACGTCGTAGGTCCGCGAGCAAAACGATTTGATCTCGTCGGGATTGCCCGGCTCCTGCCTGCCAAACTGATTGCAGGGAAAACCCAGCACCGCGACGCCCTTGTCGGCATATTTGCGGTGCAGCGCTTCTAGGCCTTTATATTGCGGGGTGAACCCGCATTGGCTCGCCGTGTTGACGATCAGCAGCAGCTTGCCGCGATAAGTGCTGAGATGCACTTCCTGGCCGTCGATGTTGTTGGCGGTGAAATCGTAAATTGTGGTCATGGCCCGTACGTAGGGTCGTTTGGCCGCGCCGTCACCCGCTTGGCTTTGGCGGCGGCTTCCCTCCTGGTTCAACTTGTTCTATATATGTTCTCGTCGCGCCGAGCTAAGCTGGCAGCGGGAGATTCGGAAAACGATGGCCAAGCCCGACCACGTCTTCACTTGCCAGGCCTGCGGCGCGATCTGGCCGAAATGGGCAGGCAAGTGCGAAGCCTGTAGCGCGTGGAACACCCTGGTCGAGGAGGCCGCCCGCGCCGTTGTTCCCGGCGCCATGGCGGCGCCCACGGGCCGCAAGAGCAAAGCCCTCACCTTCGTCGAACTAACCGGCACGGCCGAACTTCCCCAACGCCTCGCCACCGGCATTTCCGAGTTTGACCGCGTCTGCGGCGGCGGGCTGGTGCCGGCCTCCGCAATCCTCATCGGCGGCGACCCCGGCGTCGGAAAATCGACGTTACTGCTCCAGGCCGCCGCCGCGTTGGCCCGGCAGGGGAGGAGCGTCGCCTACGTCACCGGCGAGGAAGCTGAAGCGCAGGTTCAAGGGCGGGCGCGGCGGTTGCAAAGCGCGGACGCGCCCGTTCACCTCGCAGCGGAAACTGATCTGCGTAAAATTCTCGACGGCCTCAAAGCGCTTAGGCCTGACGTTGTCATCGTCGATTCAATCCAGACGCTCTGGGCCGATGGCGTGGAAGCCGCGCCTGGCACCGTCGCGCAAGTGCGCGCCTGCGCGCACGAATTGGTGCGCTTCGCCAAGCGTTCAGGCTCGATTGTCATTCTCGTGGGGCACGTCACCAAGGACGGCCAGATCGCCGGCCCGCGCGTGGTCGAACACCTCGTTGACGCGGTGATCTATTTCGAGGGCGAGCGCGGCTTGCCGTTTCGCATCCTGCGCGCGGTGAAAAACCGCTTCGGCCCCACCGACGAGATCGGCGTGTTCGAAATGGTCGAAGCAGGCCTGGTCGAAACGCCCAACCCCTCGGCGCTTTTTCTCGGCGTTTCCGGAGAACGCGCATCCGGCGCAGCTGTTTTCGCCGGAATAGAAGGCTCGCGCCCAGTGCTGGTGGAAATCCAAGCGCTGGCCGCGCCCAGCGCCTACGGCACGCCGCGCCGCGCCATTGTCGGTTGGGATTCGGCGCGCCTGGCCATGATCCTCGCTGTACTGGAAACCCGATGCGGCCTAGCCTTCGGCGGGCGCGATGTTTATCTCTCCGTCGCCGGGGGCCTGCGCATCAGCGAACCCGCCGCCGATCTTGCCGTCGCGGCCGCCCTCATCTCGACGCTCTCCGATACTCCTCTGCCCAAAGATTGCGTGGTGTTTGGCGAAGTGGCGCTCTCGGGCGAAGTGCGCCCCGCGGGGCGCAGCGATCTTCGGCTCAAGGAAGCCGCCAAACTCGGTTTCAGCAACGCCTTCGCGCCGCCGCAAAAGAAAAGCACCGGCGCCGGCCTGCGCGTACGCCAGATCGCCCATATCGGCGAACTCGTCGCCGCGCTCGGCCCGCCGGAACGGGCGCGCTAACGCTGACATGCGTTTGTCGCTCTCCTTTCCCTCGCGCTACATAGCGCTGAGCCGCTGATGCACTCAGCTAGGTCGACAAGCAATCTGGGCTCTTGCCAGCGTTTTCGCGCAAATAGCCAACATAGTATCCCGCCATCCCCGCAGCCTCGCGACGTGCTAGGTCATCGGAGGAACGAAACTGCGCCGTGTTGTCGGCCCAAGCAAAAGCGCACGTACGCGCCTCTGTTTCGCTAACGACGCAATCGAGGAAGGCGCCGTAGGCGACCCGCCATGCGTTGAATTGATCGCGCGTCATCGGTTCGCCGTGACCAGCAAGCGCGACGCGGAACGGGGTCGCCCACACTTCGTCCAACGCCTCGCGCCAGCGCTGCGGGCACGCCGTCTCGAAGAAAGGCGCGGGAAATGTCACCAGATCGCCAATCACCGCAATACGTGTGCGCCGGTCGTAAAGCCACACATCCGCGTCCGTCACCGCGCCATCGGTGATATGCACATCAAACCGGCGCCCAGCGAAGCGCATCCGCTGGGAGCGATCGAGCACGACATCGGGACGCAGCACATCGGATTCAGCCATCGTCGCGGCGAAGACGCGAACCTCTTCGCGCTCCACTTCGGAGAAATTGGGCTCGTTCAAATAGGTGGGGATTTCGGCGGCGTTGCGCGCGAGAAAGCCCCCGTCCGCCAAAGCGCGGTCCACGGCATTCGTCGTGTAGACGCGCGCGTTCGGATACGCCGCTTTCAGCCTGCCATTCCCACTCGAATGGTCCATATGCCAATGCGTGTTGATGATCGCCGCGATCGGTCGGTTTCGTTCACGAGCGAACGCGAGAATGGCGTCGCTGTGCCAAACATGGCGCCCTGTATCGATCACGATCAACCCATCGGGCGCATCCAAAATGATCGTATTTCCGTCCGGTTGGCGTTCTGGAAGGAAGGCGCCGGATATCTCATGCACGCCGGGCGCGATTTCGCGCACCGGTGGTGCAACTGGCGGCGGCGCCGCCGCTGGCGCGGCCTGCATCAACCCCACCGCCAAAATCGCCCCTCGGATCATAAATCTCTCCCCTATTGTGCGAGCCTGTTTGCGCCCAGACACCCCACCGCGCCCCAGCCTTTCGACCAACCCCCACTAGGGCGCCATTGCCGCACCGCGCCCGCGACAGGGCGGGGCTTTCTTTCGACGGATGGTCCGGATACTCATCCGAGGTGGGACGTAGATCCGCCCGGAACGGGCGGACAGCGGTGGCGGGTGCCGCCGTCAAGAGGGGAGCGGCCATGGAACAATTTGGCTTCACTTGGTTTGATCTGGCGGCGCTGGCCGTCCTTGGGCTCTCTGGGATTATGGCCTTCGCGCGCGGGCTGATTCGGGAGGTGTTCTCGATTATCGCCTTCATCGGCGGCGCCGTCGCGGCGGTATTCTTCGCCGAATATCTGCGTCCGACCGTCGAGAATTTTACCGCGCTTTCGGGATCGCTGGCTTCGGTTGCGGCGGGCCTTGTCATCTTCCTGGTCGTGTTCATCGTCATCACCGTATTGACCTCGGCGATTGCCAAGACCGCTCATCAATCGACGGAAATCGGCAGCTTCGACCGCGCCGCCGGGCTTGCCTTCGGGGTGCTCCGGGGCGTGCTGGTGGTGTCGCTGTTCGTGCTGCTGATGCGCCAAACCCAGGGGTTGCCGGACGCGGAGGCGCAAGATCCGATGCAGGACGCCATCCGCGGCGCGCGCACCTATCCTATCTATGAGAGTGTGGCGATGGGTCTCGAGGCGGTACTTCCCCAAGCGCGCCAACGCGCAAGAGACTATATTGATCACGAACGGGCGCGTGAGTCGGCGCCGATCCCGCCGGCCCAGCCGGCGGCGTCGCCGGCTCCCTAACTGAGGCAGGCATGAATTC
>JANNFH010000400.1:0-17104 GCA_031379565.1 Alphaproteobacteria bacterium | reverse complement strand
TGGTGGACGCTGTTGCCCCGCGGCGCGCCGATTGCCTGATCGCTCCGCTGCATCGCACGGTTCCGGCGCTGATGCGGTTCAGCTAGCGTTCATCTGCGGGTTCGCAGATTGGGGCGGGGCGAAAATGAGGTTTCGGTGCGCACACTTTCACTCAGCTGGGCCGCCGCGCTCGCCTTGACGGGCTGCACGACGACGTATGCGCCAATGCCGCAGCCCATGCCTCTGCCGCCGCCGAGCGCCCAGATGCCGCGCGGGCCGAGCATTTACACAAACGCGCCCCGCGCGCTTTTGCACGGCGAATTGTTCGCCTGCAGCTTTCGCGGCGCCAATGTTGGCGAGATCGGCGCGCGCGGAGAATCGCTGTCTTACACGCCATACATTCTCACCGCCGCAGGCCCGCTTCTGCGTGATCCAACCGAAACCGCGTGCTTGGCGTCGGGCTTCGGCTGGCGCGGCTCAGCGGAAGGCGGCGGGCGCCAGCACACCGGGCTCGACCTCGCCAACAGCGATGGCGGCTTCATCTTCGCCGCCGCTGACGGTTGGGTGGCGTCAAACGAATGGCGCAACGGCTACGGGCTGGTGCTCGAGCTCGATCATGGAAGCGGCGTCCGCACGCGCTATGCGCATCTGAACGAAGCCGATTCCCATCTCGCGCCGGGCGCGTTCGTGTCTCAGGGCGGCGCCATCGCCCGCATGGGCATGACCGGCAACGCCACCGGCATTCACCTTCATTACGAAGTCCTTATCGATGGCGCGCCCGTCGATCCGCTCCATTACGGCGCGGCGCCGCTGGAAGAAAAGCCGGTGATGTAAAAGGCCCGACGGTGGACCAGGACGAACAATGCGCCCCAATATGGGTCATTTGAGCGCGTCTCGGTCCGGGGAATTTAGCGCCCACTAATTGTTTGAAGTTACACCGGGCGATTGTTCAACTCAGAAGAGTGGATCAAGCGCTGTGAAGAACTCCCTTCGGCCAAGGCTGCTGCTGTGCGCTTGCATGCTGGCGCTTGCTGCTGGCGCGCTGTTGATCGGGGCGCAATATTACGCCGCCGACCAGGCAGACAAGGCCGCGTCCGAGCGCGAAGCCACGGTGGTCGCCAACGGCGTCGCCAATCGCGTGCACGAGATTTCGCGTAAAGCCATCCCGCAGACGACGTGGGATGAAGCGGTCTTGAATTTGGATCGGCGATTCAGCGCTGCTTGGGCCGAAAACAACATTGGCACCTACTTTTCGGACACGGATGGATTTGAGTCTGCCTTCGTCTTGGACCGCCAAGACCGGGTCGAGTACGCGATGCGCGATGGCCAAACCGTAGCTGCGACCGCGGTTGCTGAACTTGTCACCGCGGCCGCGCCGCTCGTCGCGGCGGTGCGCCAATCAGAGGCTGCAGCCTCTCCGCTCCGGGCGAGGATCGAGCGCGGTGATACGATGTCCTCCCACATCATATCGAGCGCGATCAGCCGGGTAGGCGGAAAAACCTACATTGTAACGGCGACACTCGTGCAGCCAGATTTTGGCGATGTCATGCCACGCACCGACCGCTCGCCCATCGTTGTGACCTGCGAGGAGGTGGATCGGACATTCGTTCAAACCTTAGGTGAACGATACTTACTCACCGACGTCCAACTCGAGCGAGGAAACGAACGCTTGCCCGCAGCGCGAGCGCGCGCGCCGTTTGTGGATCGCCAAGGAAGAGTCGTTGCCGCCTTGACGTGGTCGCCGCCAAAGGCGGGCGCGGCTTTGCTGTCGAAGACATTGCCGCCCATGCTGGCTTTGCTTTCCGCGCTGACTGTACTGGCTGGGGCGTTGTTCTTGCAGGGACGGAAGGCCACACGAAGTTTGGTGGCGAGCGAGGCCCGCGCGTCGCACCTCGCTTACCATGACGCGCTCACGGGTTTGCCCAATCGGACTTTGTTGGCGGCTCGGCTCGCGCACAATCTCCAGACGTTGCGCCGCGCTGAAAGGCCGTTTGCATTGCTTTGCATTGATCTTGATCGGTTCAAAGAGGTCAACGACAGCTATGGCCACTCCGCCGGTGATGAGCTGATCCAGATCGCCGCGCAGCTGCTGGCGAACCAGTGCCGGCCAACCGACATGTTGGCCCGTCTGGGCGGCGATGAGTTTGCGGTTGTGCTAGATGATACCGGCCCGGCAGGCGCGGCCGCCCTGGCCGACAGAGTTGTGAGAATGCTTGCCGAGCCAATTCAGCTCCAAGTGGGCCGCGTCTTTATCGGCGCCTCAATCGGCGTCACCTTGGTCGAAAACGCCGGCGACGAGCCTCAAGAATGCCTGCGCCGTGCTGACCTTGCGCTCTACCGCGCCAAAGACGCAGGGCGTGGACAGTTCACCTTTTTTGAACCTGAGATGGACGCGGCCATCCGCACGCGCCGCGAACTGCAGGCGGACCTGCGAGACGCGCTGACAAACGGTGATTTGCAATTGCACTATCAGCCCCAGGTGAATGGGCGCGGGCAGATCTTCGGGCTCGAAGCCCTGGCGCGTTGGAACCATTGCGACCGGGGCGCTGTGTGCCCCTCGTCTTTTGTTTCCGTTGCGGAGGAGAGTGGGCTTATAGAGGCGCTGGGGACATTCGCCCTTAGGCGCGCCTTCGAGGACAGCGCGCGTTGGCCTAACTTGAAGGTGGCGATCAATGTGTCCGCTGCGCAATTGCGGCTCAGGGATTTTGTTTCAAGCGTGTCATCGCTCGTGGAGGAAGCGGAGGTCAGTCCCTCCCAGTTTGAACTGGAGATCACCGAGGGCTTGTTGCTAGGCGATGATCCCCACGTCCATGCGACGCTTCGGCGCCTCCGCGACATGGGTTTCGGCATTGCCCTGGACGATTTCGGAACCGGGTATTCAAGCTTAAGCTACCTTCAGCGTTATCCTATCGACTAAATCAAAATCGACAGGTCATTCATCGCCCAACTCGGAACCGGCGGACACGCCGAGGCAGTTGTGGCGGCGATTGTGAAACTCGCGCATGCACTTGGCCTTGCAGTTATTGCCGAAGGTGTCGAAACTGAAGTGCAGCGTTTGTGTTTAGTGGTGGCGGGCTGCCGCGACATGCAGGGGTTCTTGACCGGCAGGCCGATGCCAGCTGACGCCATCGCCACGCTTCTTGCCCATGGCGCTCTCGCGCCCTCCTTAGTGACCTATCGCGGCAGGGCAGGCTAGCTTCTCCAATCGCCAAGAAGGCGGTGCGCTCTATTCGCCGCGCGGGGCGGGCACGTGCACGCCGCCGACGGGGCGCTCCGACAAAGCTTCGCGGCGGCAGTGGAACAATTCGGCGGGGCGCCCGCCGGCGCTGGTGTCGAATTGGCCGGCGCCTTCGACTAAGCCGGTGCGCCCCAGCAGCCGACGGAAATTCTGCTTGTGCAATTCGAGGCCCGCGATCGCTTCTACCAGCCGCTGCAGATGCAGCAGCGTGAACAAATCCGGCGCCAGTTCGAACCCGACCGGGCGGTATTTGATCTTCGCGCGCAAGCGTCCCATCGCCGTCGCCAGAATGCGCCGGTGATCGGAGAGCATCGGTTCGCCCAGGCCCGGCGAGAGCGGCGCCAGCGTTTCGGGCTTGGCGTCTTTGCCGGCAAAACGGGCGTGATCGCGCGCGGCTTCCGGCGCGAGCCTCGCCTCGAAGAGCAATTCGTAGCGATCGAGCGCGCGTTCTTCGTTCCACACCGCACCGTCGAGCGCGAAGGCGACGCGGGCGCGCGCGCGCCGCTGCGCGGCTTGCTCAGGATCGGACGCGCGCTGCACCCAAGAGCGCAGCGCTGGTGCGATTTCCTCTTCGATCACGGGCGGGCGCCCATCGCGCCAATCTTCCCACGGAAAAAAATCGTACCAAGAGCGCCAGCGCGCCTGCGCACGGTCGAGCGGCGCGCGCGAGGGCGTGAGTGCGAGATATGAAATTGAGATGACGCGGTCGGGGCGGGCGCCCTTGATGTCGGCGAGCGGCGCCTCGCGGCCACGGTCGCCGAAGGTGTAGAGCTGTTCGACGTAGCCGATGTCGAAACTGGTTTGCTCCTTGACCCAGCCGCGCAACGAAAGTTCGAGCGTGCGGTCTCCGGCCGGATCGAACGGGCCGAAGGGAAGGCCGGCGGCGGCCCCGCCCTCACGGGTCACCACCACGTGCGGCGCGTCTTCCGTCACCGCGACGATGACGGCCGAGAGCCCAATGACCACGCGCGGCGTCATGCTCATACGAGGGCCCGCTCGCGCCTGACCGGGTTGGGGCTCGCCATCGTCAGCCGAACCGGGAAGGCAAAACGAACGGGTTGGCTTCGCCGATTTCGTGCCAAGGCGGACCGCGCCCGATGGCTTCGACGGCGGCGCTCATGCGGCCTTGGCGCCCGAGGGCCGCGTCGGCGAGCGCGATGAAACGGCGATTGGGGCTGGCGGTGGCGGAGGCTTCACGCAAGGCGCTGGCGATGGCGCTTTCATCAATGCCGGGATTATGCACGCAGGCGGTGATGTAGGCGGTGGCGGTGGAACGGGAGATGCCGGCATAGCAATGGATCAGCATCGGGTCGGCGCGGTCCCAGTCGGTCACGAAGTCGAGGATTGCGCGCATGCTGTGTTCGTTGCAGGCGTCGTGGTCGGCCAATTCCACTTCGATGTCGTGGATGCCGAGCTGGAAATGGCGATGGCTGGCGAGCCCGTGCAGCGAAGGAAACACCGTGCCAGGATCTAGCAGACTGACCGCGTGCGAGGGTTTGCGCTCGCGGGCAATGTCGGGCGCGCGCGACAAGGAACAGACGATGATTTCCATAATACTCCAATTCTAGACCCGTTCCCGATTGGCGTGGATCAATCCAATCGGGGTAAAACGGGTCTACACTTATAATTAGAGCGGTTCTCGTCCGAAAACCGCGTAACACTTTTCGGGAACCGCTCTAAACTCGGTCGACCAGGGATCGGAAGCGTTTGACGAAGTTCGCTTGCGCCAATTCGGTGGCCTGCGGCGCAATCTTAAGCCGCATCCGCGGCGGCGGCGCGCCGAAAAAGCCCTTGGCCTCCGGCTCGGCGAAGCCGGCGAGCTGGGTGGCCTCGAAAAAAGCGCAGACCTGGTCGGCGCGTTTGATCACCGCTTTTACCGTCGCGGGCGCATGCGCTGGCAGCCCAAAGCGGAGATGAATGGCCGCTTCGAGCTTGGCCTCGAAAGCTTTGTAATCGAGCCCGAGGGCTGCCTTGAACGGGCTGATCATGTCGCCGATGACATATTCCGGCGCGTCGTGCAGCAGCGCGACGAGACGCCATTTCGCCGGCCAATCGGGCGCGAACTTGGCGGCGATCTCTTCCACCAAAATGGAGTGTTGCGCCACTGAAAAGGCGTGCGCGCCGATGGTCTGCCCGTTCCAGCGCGCGACGCGGGCAAGGCCATGGGCGATGTCCTCGATCTCAATGTCGAGCGGGGAAGGGTCGAGCAGATCAAGCCGCCTTCCCGAAAGCATGCGCTGCCAGGCGCGTGGGGCCTTGGGGGCGGGGGCTGATTTGGCGGTCATGCGCTTCACTTTGGTCTAAAGGCTTGGGATTGCAGTCAGCGCGGCGCGGTAGCGGCGGCTGCCGGTGAGGGTGCGGCCATCCGCGAGCGATATCTCGACGTCGCCGGACGGCGTCGGCTTCAAAGCGGCGATCTTCGTCCGATTTACGAGCCGTGAGCGGTGCACGCGTATGAAGCCGCGCGCCGTCAGCCGCGTCTCCCAGGAGGCAAGCGTGCCGCGCACGAGGTGCGTTTTCGCCGCCGTGTGAAACTCGACGTAGTTGCCGGCCGCCTCGACGTGGCTGATGTCGGCTGGCGCCAGGAAGACCGCCGCGCCCACGTCGCGCACCTCGATACGGTCGTCCGGGGCCGCCTTCACGCCGGAGCGCTCAGTGATATAGAGGAAGACCCAATAAGCGGCGGCGATGGCCGCATAGACGAGCACGTCCTTACGCCACTCGTAGAGGAGGGTAAGTGCGACGCCGTCGTCGAAAAAGCCGTAGCGAGCGCCGACGGCCCAATAAGCGAATTCGCGAGAAAGCCAGATGACGAGGATGTGGACAGCGGCAAACGGAAACGTCAGCCCAAAATGAACGAGCAAGGGCGTTGCCAGGCTGTCCCGCCTCGGTGTCCAATGGCGAACCGCGCGACCGATCAATGGCGCCATGGCGATAATCACCACCGCGCTGGTGCCTTCCCACAGGACCGGTTCGATCCAATGGTCGCCCGCCCCCTCGATAATGCCCGAGGTGGCGTTGACGAACGCCACCGCAACTCCAATCAGCACGATCGTCAACCAGGGCCGCCACTCAGCCCGGGGCCATCCGCTTGTCCCTTTTTCCTCGCTGGTGGTCACCGGAGGCTCCCCGTTGGTCCCAGCAGGCCACCGGGAGTGGCGCCAGCCTAGCGGGGAGCGAGGAACCGCGAAAGAAGCGGGCGCTCGAAGGAGACGTCTTGCTCATGACCGATCGCCGCTACGACCTCGATTGGCTCCGCATCATCGCGTTCGGCCTGCTCATCCTCTACCATTGCGGCATGTTTTACGTGACCTGGGACTGGCACGTGAAATCGAGCCGCGCCGGCGACGCCATCGAGCCGCTGATGATGCTCACAAGCCCCTGGCGCCTGACGCTCCTGTTCCTGATCTCGGGCGCGGCGACCCGGTTCATGGCCGACAAGATGGGCGCCTGGAAGCTCACCAGCGCCCGCATGAGCCGCCTCTGGCCGCCGCTTCTGCTGGCCGTGTTCATAATCGTTCCGCCTCAGAGCTATTACGAGGTCGTCGAAGCGCTCCAGGAAGCGAACGGCTTGGGGCCCGGTCACGCGACGTGGCTCGATAACTTCTACGTCAAATACGTCACCGCCTCCGGCAATTGGTGCGACGCGGATGGTTGCCTCACGACGCCCACATACAACCACATGTGGTTCGTCGCCTACCTCATTCTCTACACGCTAGCGCTGATCCCGCTCCTGCCGCTTCTGCGTCGCATCCCAAAGGCCGCAAGCGCGCTCATCGCCGGCCCGTTCTTCATTCTTACGCCGTGGCTGATTATGTCAGCGCTGCGCATCACGCTCTTCCCGATCTTCGGTGAAAGCCATGATTTTCGCGAAGATTGGTATTTACATGTGCTCTATCTGACCACGTTTTTGTTTGGCTTTGCCGTCGCCAAGCACGAACCGTTCTTCGAACGCTGCGTGCATTGGCGTTGGCCGACGCTTGGGATCGCAGTCGCCGCATGGGCCGCAATAATGCTGTTTTATGGCGCCTATACAGAAGAATCGCCGCCGCCCGATTGGCTGCGGACGATTTTCCGCGGCGTGCATGAGATGCAGGCCTGGGCGGCGATCGTGGCTGCGATTGGTTTCGCTCATCGTTCTTTGCAAAACGCCGACGGTCCGGTGCGGCGCTATTTCACCGAAGCGATCTTTCCCTATTACCTTGTCCACCAGACGCTGATCGTCATCGCCGGTCATTATCTCGACGATTTGGCGCTGCCGCTTTGGCTCGAGGCGCCGCTTCTGATCGTGGCCACGCTGGCGGGTTGCGCGCTGACCTACGAAATCGCCCGCCGCGCCGCGCTGCTGCGGCCGTGGTTCGGGTTGCGGCCGGCGCCGAAACAAACCGGCCACGGCCGGGCGCCTCCGCTCGCTCCCATCCGAGGCAGCCAATCGGAGCCAAGTTAGTGCTTCGCCCGTGCGCGGTCCCCCGGATGGGGATCGCTCTCGTCGCCCGGTTGCGAACGTGATAGGCTCGCCTTCGCCACTGGGGGAGTTTCCCTGACGCGCCCCCAAGCGCGCCGGTTCAGGAGCAGCGCGGTGTTTATTGGCTTTTTGATCGCCGTCGCCATCATAGTGGCTCTGACCCTTGTCGGCGCCTATATTTCTCGCCGCGATCCCGGCGACGATTGGGAGACCAAAGAGGATCGCCCGATCGGCCCGTGGATGGACCATTGAAGCCATCTTTGCGCGCCGGAGCCTTTCCACCCATCAGATTGACTCAATCTGATCGGTGGAAAGGCTCCGATTCAACAATTTAGACCGCTTCCTGATCAGAAAACCGCGCACACTTTTCCGGGAAGCGGTCTAGCGCTTGCGTCCGGCGGGTTTAGCCGGCTTACTTTGCTGAAGGGCATGGAGGCTCGGCGCCCATGATGCAGGTCCGGCGCGCGGTCGCGCGTGACGCTGATGCAATTGCCAAGCTGGCAGCGGAGGCCGCCGCCGAAGAGGGCGCGGTCTCAGCGCTGGATGTCGATCGGATCAAGGCGCACGCGTTTGGCCCCAACAGCCTGTTCGAGGCCTGGGTGGCGCAGGAGCGCTCGAATGCGCCAATTGTGGCGCACGCCGTCATCACTAAAAGTTACGACATTCGCCGCGCCTGCCCGACAATTGTGCTGTGCGAGCTCTACGTGGTTCCCGCGCAGCGCCGCAGCGGCCTTGCCCGTCAGGTCATGTCCGTGGTGGCGCAACGCGCACGGGATATTGGCGCGCGCGAGCTCGCGATCACCACGGGCGTCGAGAACGCCGTAGCGCAGCGCTTTTTCGCCGCCATCGGGGCGCGGCCGCGCCAAGCGGCTGTGTTTATGATGTCGGCCGATGGCATTGAGTGGCTGGCGGCGGAGAGTTTCTGAGGCGGCGAGTAAAGTCGCCCAAACAAAAGCAAAACGGGGAGAAGACATGTTTGCGAAACCATTGCTCAAAACCGCCGCATCGCTGATCGCGATCGTGGCCTTTACCGCCGCCGGGTGCGCTACGCCAGCCACCAATGCCGCCGCGCCGGAGAGCGCATCGAGCGTCATTGCGGCGACACCGGAAGCGGCCGCGACATTCGTCGCCAACGCCGAGCGCGATCTGGCGGCGATGTCCGAGCGCGAGGCGCGCATCGGCTGGGTCTATTCGACCTATATCAATTACGACACCGAATGGCTGGCCCAATGGGCGGACTCGCAAGGCACGCAAGCCCGTGTGCGCTTAGCCAGCGAGGCGGCGCGCTATGCGGACACGCCGCTAGACCCGGCTACGCGGCGCAAGATAGATTTGCTGCGCTTGGCGCTGACATTGCCGGCGCCGCAACGCAGCGGTGCGGCCGATGAGCTTGCCGCCGTCAACAGCCGCATGGCGTCGCGCTATTCCACCAGCCGGATTGAGTATGGAGGCCAGCAGCGCACGCTGGACGATCTCGAAGAGGCGTTCGTCGCCGAGCGCAACCCGGCGCGTTTGCAAGAGATGTGGACCAAATGGCACGACATCGCCCGCCCGATGGCCGGCGATTACGCGCGCATGGTCGAAATCGCCAACGAAGGGGCGCGTGACCTCGGCTATCCAAATATCGGCGATTATTGGTTGTCCAATTACGATATGCCGCCCGCTGAGATGGAGCGCGAGGTTGAGCGGCTCTGGGGGCAGATGCAGCCGTTCTACGCGCAGCTGCATTGTTACGCGCGCGCCAGGCTGCACGCCCATTATGGCGAAGCGGTGCAATCCGAGACAGGCCCGATCCGCGCCGACCTCTTAGGCAACATGTGGGCGCAAGAATGGGGCAACATCGCCGATATCGTCGGCCCGCCGACGCGCGGAGGCTACGACCTCACCAATTTGCTGCAACGCCAGCATTATGACGCGCTCCGCCTGACCGAAACCGGTGAACGCTTCTACACTTCGCTTGGCCTAACGGAATTGCCGGACACGTTCTGGGAGCGCTCACAGCTCACCCGTCCGCGCGACCGTGATGTCGTGTGCCACGCCTCGGCCTGGGACCTCGACGCCCACGACGATCTGCGGATCAAGATGTGCATCGCCGTCGACGCCGACAATTTCCAGACCGTCCATCACGAGCTTGGGCACAATTACTATCAGCGCGCTTATCAAAATCAGCCGTTCTTGTTCCAGGACGGCGCCAATGATGGTTTCCATGAAGCTATTGGCGACTTTATCGCCCTGAATACGACGCCGGATTATTTGGTTCGCATCGGCGTTCTGCGGCAAAACCAGGTTCCACCGGCCTCGGCCGATACAGCGCTGCTGATGCGCCAGGCGCTCGACAAGATCGCCTTCCTACCGTTCGGAATCAGCGTCGATCAATGGCGTTGGCGGGTGTTTCGCGGCGAGATTCAGCCGGCGGATTACAACACCCAATGGTGGGCGCTGCGACAACACTATCAAGGAATCGCGCCTCCGGGCGGGCCGCGACCGGCCGATGCGTTCGATCCAGGCGCCAAGTATCACATCGCCAACAACGTGCCGTACCTGCGCTATTTTCTGGCGCGCGTGCTGCAATTCCAATTCTACGAAGCGGCCTGCCAGCAAGCGGGTTGGCAGGGGCCGCTGCATCGCTGCACTGTGTTTGGCAACGCGGAAGTCGGCGCGCGCTTGAACGCGATGCTGGAAATGGGCCGGTCGCGCCCGTGGCCGGATGCGCTCGAAGCCTTCACCGGCACGCGGCAGATGGATGGCTCGTCCATGGTGCATTATTTCCAGCCGCTGATGATTTGGCTGGAAGAGCAAAACCGCGGCCGTGAATGCGGCTGGGAGGGGATGGACTAGCGCGGTGGACTTTTAATTCGCCGCCTCAGTTTGATGGCGAGCGAGGAGCGAATTAAAAGCCCATAAGCCGCGCTAGAAACTTTTAACTCTAAAGCCTCTTTGCACTTTAAATGCGACTCTGAGATTGGTCCCAGCCGCTGCGTCGCATTTAAAGCGCGAGGCTTGAACGCCTTGATTGCTGAGCCGCGCATTCATGCGCGGCTCAGGGCCACGATGGCATATCCTTGATTGTTCGAGCGCGGGCGAGGGAGCGTGAGACGCCAGGGAGCTTGAACAGATGAAAAATATTCTAACCGCTGCTGTCGCCTTCGCCATGTTCGCGGGCGTGGGTGTGGCCAACGCTCAGACCCGCAACCGTGCGGTCGTCGATCAGTACGGCTCTGCCAATGGCGCAGCCGCCTATCAACAAGGCGATCGCAACGGCGCGGTCGTGATGCAAACCGGCAACGGCCACTACGCGCGCGGCGTGCAGTCGGGCTACAACAACTTCCTGCGCATGGACCAGCTGGGTACGCGCAATCGCGTCACCACAACCCAGATCGGGCAAGATAATTTTGCCGTCGCCGGCCAAGTAGGCCGCAATCTGCGCGCTGACACCCTACAGACCGGTTTCGGAAACATCGCCGGCGTCGCCCAGATCGGCAATCGCAGCATCGCCACGACCGACCAGGACGGCGTCAACAACACCTCCGGAATCATCCAGATCGGTAACGGTCAGGATGCGCAAGTTCGCCAAAGCGGCGACGGCAACATCTCGGTCGTCATTCAAGGCGGCTACAATTGATGGTCGGAGGGGGAGACGCCCCGGCGACTCCCTCTCCATCGCCCTTGTCCAAGGAATAACCCATGCCCAAGCATGTTATCGCGATTGCCGCGTTGAGCGCTCTGCTGGCTTGCGCCGCGACCGCCGCCTCTGAAGACAGTTCAGGCCCTGAAGCGATCAATCGCCCCTCTGGCGCTGGCTGCGAGGTGCGCCTCACGCCAACCCCGCAGGGCCTTCGCATCGAAGCTTTGGCCCTTTTCAGCTCGCCCATGTCAGGTGAATACGATCTCGTCATCACCAAGGATGGTCCGAGCGGCAGCTCCGATGTTTCGCAGGGAGGCCCGTTCGAGGCGCTCGCCAATGCTGAACTGACGCTGAGCGCGGCGGAGTTTGGCCTCGCGCGCGGCGACCACTACAGCGCGCGCCTGCTGTTGCGCAATGAGAGCGGCGTGCTCTGCCGTGACGAGCGCCGGTCGTGAAGAGCCACGCCTCGCCCAGGAGAGACAGGATGTGTGTTCGCGGCTTGGCCTTGGCTTGCGCGCTCTTCGCCGGCGGCGCCGCGGCTGGCGAGGCCGAGGCACAAGAGCGCGTCAATTGGCGCGGTGGCGGCGCTGCCATGGCGAATAGTGTTCGCGTTGACCAGCGCGGCGCAACGCTTCGTGCGGCGGTTAGCCAAACAGGCAGATCGGATGTCGTTTCCATTGAACAGCAGGGGCGCGGGCACATTGCAGCTGTCGCGCAGAGCGGCGAGAACAATAGCGCCTTGGTCCGTCAATTTGGGCAAAACAACAGCGCCGAGGTGACCCAATCTGGCGCCGGCAACGCCGCCTGCTTGTTGCAGGTCGGCCGCAACGTGAGCGCGGAGATTTTGCAAACAGGCAGCCAGAGCGTCGGCATCATTCAGACCTCACGAGGCGGGCGCGAGGTGCCGGTGGAGATCTGCGCCGGCGCTCGATTGGGACGGGGCGGCGTGTTGCTCGGCGTCCCAACCCCGTCAGGCAGGGGACGCTGGTAAGTCAAGCGCCGCCTTGTTTTTGCTCCGATAAGGCCCATGTTGGACTGGCGGACGGGCGCTACGTGCGCTGCGCCCGCTAGCGCACGCCGAGCGCGCAAAAGAGGATCCGCATGACGCAACCCAAGTTCGGCGCGGGCCAGCGCGTGTCGATTATGCGTTCGGGCGCGTTTTCAGCGCCCAATGGCGTCTATCGCGTCGTCCGCGCGATGCCGTTCGAGGGCGGCCCGCAACAATATCGCGTCAGGAATGAAGGCGAGACCTTCGACCGCATTCTTGATGAAGCTCGGCTTGAGGCCGCCAGCCATGAGTGAGTTTCGCCGCCGCCCGCCCGGGCCGGATTTGCCGCCGGCCATCGCGCAGAAAACGCTGAAATATCGTGAGCCACAGGAGCATTTGTTGCGCCGGCTCGGCAGCGCGGTGGTGCTGCAATGGGATGCGCTTTCTGACTCGATGCAGGATTTGCTGATCGATCAGGCGGCCCTGGTTGAGGATCGCGATCCGGCGGCGCACGAAGCTGAAGATATCGCGCTGTTCGTGCGCAACGTGAAAGTAAGCGCGCTAGCGAAGCCGCCAGCGGCGGCGCCGGCCGGGAAGTAGCTTAAGCCGCCTTGGCGATAAACACCGTGCCAGCCGAATAGCCGGCGCCGAACGAGCAGATGAGACCGCGGTCGCCGGTTTTTAGATCTTGCGAATTGAGGTGGAAGGCGATGATGGAGCCGGCGCCGGCGGTGTTGCCGTAGGTGTCGAGCACGGTGGGGGCTTCGTCCTGGGTTGCTTCGCGGCCCAAAATGCGTTCGGCAATGAGCCGGTTCATGTTGGAATTGGCCTGGTGCAGCCACATGCGCCGCAGATCGCTGGGTTGCAGGTCCAGTTCGGCCATGTGCTGCAGAATCATTTCCGACACCAGCGGCACCACTTCCTTGAACACCTTACGGCCCTGCTGGGTGATCAATTTATCGGGAATGTCGCGCCATTCTGGCGCGCAGCGGTTCAAGAAACCAAAATTGTTGCGGATATTGTTGGAAAAGCGCGTGATGAGCTTGGTGCCTAGAATCGCCCACGAACCAGCCGGCGCAATCTCAGCGCTTTCCACCAGCACCGCGACGGCCGCATCACCGAAGATGAAATGAGTCTCGCGATCGCGAAGATTGAGGTGGCCGGTGCAGAGTTCCGGATTGACCACCAATACCGAACGCGCATGCCCGGCGCGGATCATGTCGTAAGCATTCTGGATCGCAAACGTGGCGGAGGAGCACGCGACGTTCATGTCGTAGGCAAAGCCACCCGTGCCCAACGCGTTTTGAATTTCGATGCCGACTGCGGGGTAGGGGCGCTGCAAACTCGAGCACGAGCAGATGACCGCATCGACATCCTTCGGCGCGCGCCCGGCGCGCTCGAGCGCTTCTCTCGCGGCGGCGACGGCCATTTCAGCCTGAATGGAGATGTGTTCGTTTGGCCGCTCGGGGATGTCAGGCGCCATGCGCGCTACGTCGAGCGTGCCCCGCTTCTCCATCACGAATCGCGACTTGATCCCCGACGCCTTCTCAATGAACTCGACGCTTGACGCTTGCAGCGCCGGCATTTGGCCGGCCTCGATTTCGGCGGCGTGTTCGCTGTTGTAGCGTTCGACGTAGGCATTATACGAGGCCACAAGCTCGGCGTTCGAGATTGTGTGCTCGGGTGTAAACAGGCCGGTCGCGGAGATGACGACAGTCACGCGCGTGTCCTTAACAGCGCCGTTTTGGCTTGTCAGCGCGCTTAACGCCCACAAGGGGATGCGTCAACGTCTCGCTCCCATATGACGCCGCGCTCAATTGCGCGGGCGGGGCGGTTGACGCGGCGGCGGGCGCTCGGGTTCGGGCTGCAAACTGCGCGCCGCCCGGATCGTCTCTTCGACCTCGTCGAGGCAGGCGTTCATGGCCGAGCCTGGCGGAAGGTGCCGGGCTTCGCAGGCGGTCTGCGCGGCATGGGCAATCTCGTCGCTGTCGCCTGATGAGGCGCAGCTGAAGGTCAGGGCAAGGGCGCCTACGACCACAACAAGCTGAAATATGCGCGCACCCATATGCCTCTCCCCGGTGTTGATGGCCGCCTTATACAACGCCTGAGAATGTGGGTCATGCCCCGCGTCCGGGGCTATGCGAATTATTGCTGATTTGGAGGCCGGGTCGGCGGATGATACTCGCGCGCCGCGCGAATAGTGGCGGCCATCCGGTCGATGCAAGCTTCCAACTCCGGGGGCGGTGTCTGCTCGGCTTCGCAGGATGCGCGCGCACCATCTCTGGTCTGGGACGAGGCGCAGCCCGAGGCAAAGCCCAAAAGCGCCGCGACCGCCAAAACCGCTCCAGTGCGAATAATCATAAGAACCCCCACTCGACTAGGAGCGGCGATCCTACACTCCGAAGGAGACAAGGTTTAGATGGCGCTGGGCAAGATCAGCCAATCGTGAGGCGCCAGGCGCACGGGTATTTCGCCAGCAAGAATTTTTTCGCCGCGCCGCTCCGCTTCCAAGGCGCGGTCGAGTCGGATTAGCGCTAGCGCATTGCCGTCCGCGCTCGACCGCACAGTCCCCAAATCCGCTTCGCCCGCGCTGACCGCCGCGCCGAACGGAGGGGCGGCGCCGTCGAAGGTGAGGGGGCAGAATTTCCGCCGCGTGGTGGCGCGCCGCTTCATGCGGCTGACATTTTCCTGGCCAATGAAGCAGCCCTTTTGAAAATCCACGCCGTGCAATTCCTCGAACAGCGCTTCAAGCGCGAAGGCCTCCTCTGGCGCCGCATCGATAGCGAGATCGGGAACGCCGAGCGCTATCCGCCGTTCGGCCCAGGCAGCGGGTTCCGCTTGGGCGGGCGCGGATTTGGCGCTTATCCGTGCGCGCCAACCAAGCCCGGGCAGGCGCGGATCGGCAAGGCCTGCCTCAAACTCTCGATCGGAGGCGACGATCGCCTGCGCGCCGCTCACGTCCTCGATTTCGACCTGCGCGCGTAATTTGTAGAGCGTGAGTCGGCGCATCAGGTCGCTGCCGCGGCTTGGGTCCGCGTCGATTGTGACCGCGCCATTGTCCTCGCTCCACAGGAACATGTCGGCGATCACTTTGCCCTGCGGCGTCAGCAGGCCGGCATACAGCACCCGCGCACTGGCAAGGAGGTCGACGTTCTGCGTCAGCAGCCCTTGCAGGAAGCTCCGGGTGTCCGGTCCTGAAATGCGGATCAGACTGCGATCGAGACGGGTAGGCGCCATCTGCCTCACTTGGCCGCGCCCGGCCCAGCGCGCAACCAGCGTTGACTTCCTTTTTAACCGCCCCGCGCTTAACCTCATGGCGATGGCTTCGCTGCTTTTCATTGCGCCCGCCGATCTGGGCGAGACGGTGCTCGCCACCGGCGCGCTCGATTTCGCGCTGCGGGCCGAAGGCCGGGTCACTCTTGTCTGCGACCCCGCCGCCGCCGACCTGTTCCGGGCTGTCCCCGGCCTAGTCGCCCTCCATTGCATCGACCGAGCGGCGGGGCTCGCCGCGTGGCGGCGTCCGCTGCTGGCCTTGGCGGGACGGCGCTTTGACGTCGTCATCGACGCACGCGGCGCCGTGCTGGGGAAGCTGGTGCGCGCGCGCCGACGGGTGACGCCCCAAGTGTCGTCAATCCTGCGCCACCAGGTCGAAGAATGGAGCGATTGGATGGGCGCTGACAACGCGCTGGCGCCGAAGCTTTGGCTCGATGAGGCTGCGCGCTCGGCGGCGGCGACCGTCGCGCCGGGAGCCGAGCCGCTGCTGATCCTGGCGCCGGGCGGGGTTGTTGCCGCGAAGCGCTGGCCAGCGGAGCGCTTCGCGGCGGTCGCGCGACGGCTCATTGACGGCCCGCTTGCTGGTGCGCGTGTCATTCTGCTCGCCGCCGCCCAGCGCGATGGAGATGTCACGCGTGCCATTGCCGCCAGCCTCGACGCCGATGGCGTGCCAGCCCTCAATCTCGGGCGCATGGGCCTGCTGGCCGCCGCGGCGCTGCTGGAGCGCGCTACCTTGTGCATAGGCAACGACAACGCGCTGACCCACCTCGCCGCCGCAGCCGGCGCGCCGACTTTGACGTTGTTTGGCGCGACCGACGAGCGCGTCCGTGCGCCCTTTGGCAAACGCACGCAGACACTGCGCGGGCAGGAATATGAGGTGCTTATGGGGTTACCCGCGCTGGAAGGGCGTTCGTCCTTGGAGGCTATTAGTGTCGACGCGGTGGAAGTGGCGGCGCAGGATCTATTGCGCGCGGGAGGCCTATAAGTGAAAGCGTTTGATCTCGTCGTTCGCGGCGGAACCATCGTCAATCATTGCGGCGAAGGGAGGGGCGACCTCGGCGTGCGCGACGGCCGCATCGCCGCGATCGGCGATCTGGCGACAGCGCCGGCAGGCGAGGTCTTCGATGCTTCGGGATTGCATATCCTGCCGGGCGTAATCGACACCCAGGTGCATTTTCGCGAGCCGGGCAATGAGCACAAGGAAGACCTAGAAACCGGCACGCGCGCCGCGGCGCTCGGGGGCGTCACAGCTGTGTTCGAAATGCCGAACACCAACCCAGCCACCTCGACGCCGGAAGCGCTGGCGGACAAGCTTTCCCGCGCCAGGGGTCGCGCCCATGTCGATCACGCGTTCTACGCCGGCGCCACGCCGGACAATTTCGACATCCTCGCCGATCTCGAGCGCTTGCCGGGCTGCGCCGGGATCAAGACGTTCATGGGCTCGTCCACCGGCTCGCTACTGGTGAAAGATGATGAAGGCCTCGCCCGGGTATTGAAGAATATTCGCCGCCGGGGCGCGTTCCACGCCGAGGATGA
>JANNFH010000386.1:0-1672 GCA_031379565.1 Alphaproteobacteria bacterium | reverse complement strand
ACGTGGCAGGCGCCGCCGCTCTTGCCTGCTCGACCTTGGCTGTTGGCGCGGGCGGTTGCACAGTTTCGGCGATACGCGCCGGCCACTCTTCAATCTCGATTCCGTAGAACTTGTCCACGTCGAGGCGTGACAAGCCAGCGGCGCCGGTCCTTTTGAGTTCTTCCTCGCGCCCGGCCAACAGCTCCTTCAACACCTCGATTTCGAGGCGGCGCAATTCGCGGTACGCGATGATCAGAAAGTTGCCGCACCCGCATGCCGGATCGAGGAAGCGCAGCCGCCCCAGCTTTTCATGGAAGGTGCGAAGATAGCCGAGCTTGTTCTGGCGCCGACGCTGGATCGCCTGAAACTCGCTCCATAGGTCATCCATGAAAAGCGGGCTGATGACCTTCAGGATGTTCTTTTCGGTCGTGTAGTGCGCGCCCTGCGCGCGCCGCTCTCGCGGCTCCATGACTGACTGGAACAGCGAACCGAAGATGGCCGGCGAGATGGGCGACCAATCGAACCGCGCGGCCTCAAGCAGCGCGCCGCGCATTTCGCGGTTAAAGTGAGGGATGCGGGTGGCGCCCGCGAACAGTTCGCCATTGACATAGGGAAAGGCGGCGAGGTCTTCGTCTAGATTATTAAAGCGCGCATCTTCCGGCGTGTTGAGGGTCTGGAACAGCTCCGAAAGCTTGCCGCCGAGATCGCGACCATCTTCGGCGCTGCGCTGTTCGATGAAATCCAAAAACAGATTGCGCGGCTCGAATACGCCGGTGTCGTCGGCGAACAGGCAAAAGACGATGCGCACCAGGAAGCGCTCAAGATCGTGGCCGCTGAAGCCCGACGCTTCTAGCGCGTCATGGAGCTTGCCGACCAATTCGGCCGCCGCGATGTTGACCGGGTCTTGATCCTTGAAGGCGTGGTGCTTGGCGCCCAGCACGAAGCCGAATTTGTCGATGTGCTTGGGAAGATCGGCGAGCGCGAAGGAAAGGGTCTCGCCGGTGTCGAGGTCTTTCAGGTCGAAGGTCTGGAAGTCGCAAGCGAGGACGTAGCGGGGGCGTTCGGCTTCCGGGATGGCGAGGAAATAATCCTGCGCCTGCACATGCGCCTTGGCGAGATCGCGCCCGGCGCTCTTTTGCTCGACCAAGAGCACCTTGGGCATGAACAGGTCGATGAAGCCGGATGAATTGTCCAAGCGCTCCACGCGCTTCTCATAGACAGCAACCGAGCGGCGCTTGACCCCGAAGATGGCGAAGAAGTCGTTGTAGAAGCTTTGCGACTCGCCTTTCTCATAGCCGGAGTCGCGCCATTCGCGGGCGAAGTCCGCCGCGCTGGCGCGCATTTCGTTCCAACTAAGACGCAAGACCACCCCTCCCGACGATCAGAGGTTTAATGCGGCGGGCTATGCAGAAAGGAAAGGTGCGGGACCGAAATCGCCGACCTTGTCCGCCGTCATTCGCCGCTGTTCGACCTGTGATCCGAGTGGGCGCTCATGCGCTCCACTGATTCACGGAGGGGGAGCAATTGGGGGAAACAGAAGGCAGCGGTCGCGTAGAACTGGCTGTTTATCTAGTTATTTCAGTATGTTAGTGGAATGGCGCTGGCGGAGAGGGAGGGATTCGAACCCTCGGTACGCTTGCACGTACTCCGGTTTTCGAGACCGGCGCGATCGACCACTCCGCCACCTCTCCGG
>JANNFH010000364.1:0-3279 GCA_031379565.1 Alphaproteobacteria bacterium | reverse complement strand
CTTGGCGGTGCGCGAGCGCCCGTATCCCGAAGCGCCAGCTGGCGGGCGGCTCAATCTCTTGATTATCGGCGGCAGTCAAGGCGCGCGCCTGTTCGGCGAGGTGATTCCAGAGGCGGTGGCGTTACTGCCCACGGAGCTCCGCGCGCGGCTCGATATCGTGCAGCAGGCGCGCGAAGAGCAGGTCAATGCGGTACGAAACGCCTACGGGCGCGCTGGCGTTAAGGCGGAGGTGGCGCCGTTTTTCACCGACATGGGCAAGTATTTGGCCGCCACGCATCTGGTCATAGCCCGCGCCGGCGCTTCCTCGGTGACCGAGCTTCAGGTGGCGGGCAGGCCGGCGATCCTGACGCCGTTCGCCGCCGCCGCTGACGATCACCAGTCCGCCAATGCCGAGGGGCTAACCTCGGTCGGCGCCGCCGACCTCATCACAGAACAGAATTTCGAGCCCGGCACGCTCGCCGCATGCCTTGAGCGCCGGCTCTCCGATCCGCACGGCCTCGCCGTGCGCGCCGCCGCCGCTCGCGCCGCCGCCAAGCCCGAGGCCGCGAAAACGCTGGCGGACTTGGCTGAACGCGTGGCCGCGCCCTAGAACTAGGTGCGGCGTGCTGGCGAAAGGCGAGCCGATCGTCCATCATCGCCGCAACAGGAGCCTGGATGATCCGCCGCGCCATTCCCTTCGATACCGGCCCGATCCACTTTGTTGGGATTGGCGGCATCGGCATGTCGGGCATCGCCGCCGTGATGAAGAATTTCGGTTATGAGGTATCGGGCTCGGACGCTAATGAAAGCGCCAACACAGAGCGTTTGCGCGCGCAAGGCATCCACGTCGCCATCGGCCACAAGGCCGAAAACGTGGGAAAGGCCGGTGTCGTCGTGATTTCGTCGGCGATTAAGAACGGCAATCCCGAAGTCGATGCGGCGCGCCTGCGCGGCGTGCCAATCGTCAAGCGCGCCGAAATGCTGGCCGAGATCATGCGGTTGAAATGGACCGTCGCCATCGGCGGCACCCACGGCAAGACCACCACTACTTCGATGATCGCGGCGTTGCTCGACGCGGGGCACAAGGACCCCACCATTATCAATGGCGGCATCATAAACGCCTATGGCGCCAACACCCGCATGGGCGAAGGCGAGTGGATGGTGGTGGAGGCCGATGAGAGCGACGGCACCTTTACCCGGCTTCGCGCCACCGCGGTTGTCGTCACCAACATGGACGCAGAGCACCTTGATCATTACGGTTCGGTCGAGGCGATGAACCAAGCCTATCAGAATTTCGTCGAGAACATCCCGTTCTACGGCTTCGCGGTGATGTGCCTTGATCACCCTCAAGTGCAGGCGTTGGCCGCGCAGGTGCGCGATCGGCGGGTCATTTCGTACGGATTCAACCCTCAGGCTGATGTCTGCGGGGTGAACGTGCGGCCATCACGCGAAGGCTCGACCTTCGATGTCGTCGCTCGCCAGCGCGGCGCCGGTCCCGGCGTCACGATGCACGATCTTTTCTTGCCTGTCGCGGGCCGGCACAACGTTCAAAACGCGATTGCCGCGATTGCGGTCGCCCGCGAACTAGGCGTCACCGATTCCGGCATTCGCCAGGGTTTGGAGAAATTCGCCGGCGTGAAGCGGCGCTTCACCACCACGGGTTATTGGAACGACGTTCGCATTGTCGATGATTACGGTCACCACCCTGTCGAAATCGCCGCCGTGTTGGCCGCGGCGCGCGAGGTGACCGAAGGGCGCGTCCTCGCCGTGGTGCAGCCGCACCGCTACTCGCGGCTGCGCGATCTGTTTCAGGATTTTTCCACCTGCTTCAACGACGCCGATGTAGTCGCCATCGCCGATGTCTACACCGCCGGCGAAACCCCGATCGAGGGCGTGAGCGCCGATGCGCTCGCCGTCAGCCTCAAAAGCCACGGCCACCGCGATGCGCGCCGGCTCCCCAGCCTCGATGCGCTGGCCGATTTCGTACGCGCCGAAGCACAGCCGGGCGACATCGTCGTGTGCCTCGGTGCGGGCGATATTACCCAATACGCCAACGCCTTGCCTGGCAAGCTCGCGGCTGCGGCGGCGTGAGCGCCTAGTGGTCCGATTCCGACATTTGCCCCCGCCAGCGGCAATCGCCGAGCAAATGTCGAAATCACAAGGACCACTATGAAACTATTGAATCTAGTGGAGCTTCTGAATTTGACATTTGAGCGCGAGCTTGGCCGCGACCGGGACTCAAATATCAAATTCGCTCCACTAGGAGCCCTGTGGCGCCGCAGGCTCCGCGTCAGGCGCGCGCGCGACATTGGTGATCGCGAAGGTCTGATGGAAGGGCCCGCGGGTGTGCAGCTGCAGGTCAAGTCCGTTGCCGGTGCAGATCCAGCCGGTGTGGGATTCCACCACCAGCTCCTGCTCGAAATTGAGCCCGGTCAGCCGGTTCAGCGACGTCAAGATGTAATCGCGGCTGGCGCCCACTGAGATTTTCACATTGTGGTCGTCCACGGTCGAGAACCCGTTGATGTTTTCAGCGCGGAAGCAATCGCCACCCGGCGCGTGCGAATCGGCTGTCTGGGTGGCGCATGCCCCAAGGGCGAGGGCGGTGGCGGCCACGATAATTGAGCGAACCATATGTTTCTCCAAAGCTCCCGCACTATACATACCCTAGTCGTTTGCGGAGGCTTTGACGCCCCACAAACTGGCGTGGGGCGATCACATGAGCGCGATCAGCGATCTTCCGGAAGTGCGCGGCCAGCTGTTGCGGGGTGAGCATCTCGCGCCCTTCACCTGGTTTCGCGTCGGCGGCCCGGCGGAGCTGCTGTTCTTGCCGGCGGATGCGGCCGACCTCGCCCAGTTCCTACGGGCGCTGCCCGCTTCTGTTCCGGTGCTGCCGATCGGGGTTGGCTCCAACATGATCGTGCGAGACGGCGGGGTCGACGGCGTTGTGATCCGGCTGGCGGGGCGGACTTTTGCTCAAATCGAGTCATTACCGGGAGACCGCATGCGCGCCGGCGCGGGGGCGCTCGATTCCATGCTCGCGAAGGGCGCCGCCAAGGCGGGGATCTCAGGGCTCGAATTCTACATCGGCGTGCCCGGCACGGTTGGCGGCGCGCTGACCATGAACGCCGGCTGCTATGGCCGCGAAACCAAGGACGCGCTGGTGGAAGCGACCGTCCTGACGCGCGCGGGCGAAACACAAAGCATCCCGGCGTCGAAATTCGGCTTCACCTACCGTCACAATGCCCTACCGCCCGATCTGATTTTCCTCTACGCTACGTTTCAAGGAACTTCCGACGATCC
>JANNFH010000293.1:0-1885 GCA_031379565.1 Alphaproteobacteria bacterium | reverse complement strand
CGGCGCCGTTCGGCGACGCCGTTGTAGGGGGCATTCCGTGCGAAGCTGTTCCGCTGTGGACACCGGCTGGAACGGACGCAACCGACGTTCATGATCATCGTGAACTCGGCAGAACCTATCGACCACGCTCTCACCTCCGTGAGAACGCGCTGCCAACGCGCGCGATAGAGCGCAACTATCCATCCCATTCGAACAAGCAATTGGAGCGCATTGGCGCCGCGGCGCTAGCTTGAACGCGTCGAACAACGTCTAGGAGACGGCAATGTCCAACGAAGCGAAATGCCCATTCATGTCCGGTGCTCGCACGAACGAGGCGATCCAAGGCAACCGTGATTGGTGGCCGAAACGCCTGAACCTCAAGATCCTTCACCAACACTCAGCCACATCCAACCCGCTCGATCCTGAATTCAACTACGCAGACGAATTCCGCAAGGTCGACCTTGCGCTGCTGAAGCAGGACCTGGGTGCACTGATGACGGACTCGCAGGACTGGTGGCCCGCAGACTGGGGTCACTATGGCGGTTTGTTCATCCGCATGGCCTGGCATAGCGCCGGCACCTACCGGGTCTCCGATGGTCGCGGCGGAGCCGGTACGGGCAATCAGCGTTTCGCGCCGATCAACAGCTGGCCGGACAACGGCAACCTCGACAAAGCACGCAGACTGCTGTGGCCGATCAAGCAGAAGTACGGCAACGGGATTTCCTGGGCCGATCTCATGATTCTCGCGGGCAACGTTGCGCTGGAATCCATGGGCTTCAAGACCTTCGGTTTTGCGGGCGGTCGCGCGGACATCTGGGAGCCCGAAGAAGACATCAACTGGGGCATCGAACAGAACTGGCTCGGCGATACGCGCTACACACAGGAGCGACAGCTCGATCCGCCTTTCGGCGCCGTGCAGATGGGTCTGATCTACGTCAATCCTGAAGGCCCGAACGGCAAGCCCGATCCCGTTGCATCAGGACGCGACATCCGCGAGACCTTCTTGCGCATGGCGATGGACGACGAAGAAACCGTCGCGTTGATCGCAGGCGGACACACCTTCGGCAAGGCGCACGGCGCCGGCAACACCAATCTGGTCGGCGCTGCACCCGAAGCGGCAGCGCTCGAGCAGATGGGTCTCGGCTGGAAGAACGCGTTCGGCAGCGGTAAGGGTGTGCACGCGACCACCAGCGGCATCGAAGGTGCGTGGAAGCCGAATCCCACCAAGTGGGACAACGGCTACTTCGACATGCTGTTCGGCTACGACTGGGAATTGACGAGCAGTCCCGCTGGGGCGCAGCAGTGGCAGGCGAAGGACGTGCTGCCGCAGCACATGATTCCGGATGCGCACGATCCGTTGAAAATGAGCCCGCCGATGATGACCACCGCGGATCTTGCGCTGCGCTTCGATCCAGCCTACGAGAAGATCGCGCGGCGCTTCCACCAAGAGCCGCTGCTGTTTGCAGACGCATTCGCGCGCGCCTGGTTCAAGCTCACCCACCGCGACATGGGGCCGCGCGTTCGTTACCTCGGTCCCGAAGTGCCGCGGGAAGTGCTGATCTGGCAGGACCCCGTACCCGCAGTCGATCATCCACTCGTCGACGAACACGACATCGCGGCGTTGAAAGCGAAGGTTCTGGCTGCTGGTCTCTCCGTGCAGCAGCTCGTCACGACTGCGTGGGCGTCGGCGTCAACGTTCCGCGGCTCGGACATGCGTGGTGGTGCAAACGGCGCACGCATCCGCCTCGCACCACAGAAGGATTGGGCGGTCAATCAGCCTGCGGAACTTGCGAAGGTCCTGCAGGCGCTCGAGGCGATACGGGCCGATTTCAACAACACGCAAGCCGGCGGCAAGAAGATCTCGCTCGCCGATCTCATCGTGCTTGGTGGCAATGCGGCGGTGGAG
>JANNFH010000182.1:0-7379 GCA_031379565.1 Alphaproteobacteria bacterium | reverse complement strand
TTCGAAAACATTACCGCTCCGGACGACCTCGACGACGGTTCCGACGACGCCAATCCCTACATCACCCAACTCGCCAACGGCATGCTGGTCGTCGCTTTCAGCGACAATTTCAACGCCGATTCCGATACCAGAGTCATCCTTCTCGATGGCACGCTCAACGTCCTCGCCGAGGATAATATCACCGCCGGCCAATCCATTTTTGACGACGTCGATAACCCCGCCATCGCCGGTTACGGCTATGGCCAGGTCGGCGTCGTTCACACCAACGCCACTGACGGACAAAACCAAGGCGAAACGCTGCAAGCGGTGCGCACCTCAACCGGGGACGCCGGCAACAACACCGTCAATGGCGATGACCTCGTCGACAAGATGAATGGCGGTGTTGGCAACGACACGCTGCGAGGCTTCGGCAACAAGGATATTCTCAACGGCGGCGCCGGCATCGACACCCTCAATGGCGGCAGCCAAAGCGACCGGCTGAACGGCGGCTCGGGCAGCGACACGCTCACCGGCGCCGGCGGCAGCGACAAGTTTCTGTTCAAGAACGGGCTTGGCGCTTCGAACATCGACACCATCACCGATTATGTGGTTGCCGACGACACCATCCTCATCGACAATGCGATCTTCACCGGGCTCGCGCTCGGCGCGCTTGCCCCCGCCGCATTCCGCGTCGGCGCCGCGGCCGCGGATGCCAGCGACCGCATCATCTACAATTTCGCCACCGGCGCGCTTTATTTCGACGCCAACGGCATTGGCGGCGTAGCCCAAATCCAATTCGCTCAGCTCGCCCCCGGGCTAGCCCTGACCGCGGCGGATTTCAGCGTCATCTAAACCGGGCCGGGCTCTCGGTTCTTTGCTGAGAGCCATCGCAACTTACAACAAATTGAAGCGGCCAGCGCTCACGCGCTGGTCGCTTTTTCTCAGCAGCCATTTTCTCAGGCGCCATGTCAGCAAGGCCGGTGCGATTTACGCGCTCGCGCCGCGTTCGGCGCGCCAAGCGGAGAGGATCGCTTCGGCCGAGCGGTCGATATCGGCTTCCGTCGTGCCGGCGCCAATTACAGACACGCGCACCATTTGCTGGCCCTTCCATAAAGCGCCGCCGACAAAGCACTCGCCCTCGCGCTGGATGCGCTCGATGACGCGCAGCGTCAGCGTATCGGCGAACGCCGCGTCGAGATTAGCGCCGAGCCGCACCGCGACTTGGTTGAGCACAACCTCGTTCATGATCTCAACGCCCGGCTCGCTCGCAAGCCGCGCCGCCATCCGCCGCGCCAACGCGCAATGCCTGCTAACCAGGCCGGCGATACCCTCGCGCCCAAGCGAGCGGATCATCGCCCAGGTCGCAAAGCCGCGCGCCCGCCGCGACAATTCCGGCACAAAATCGCTGGGATGGCGCCCGCCATCGCCGGCGGGCAGATAACTCGCGGCGATTTGCATGGCGCGATAATGCGCATCGGAATCGCGCACGATGGCGTAGGCGCAATCGTGCGGCGTCTGCAGCCATTTGTGCCCATCCACGCTCCAGGAATCCGCCAACTCGACGCCCGCCGCTAAATGCGCAACATCGGGCGCGGCGCGCGCCCACAAACCAAACGCGCCATCGACATGAAGCCAAGCGCCCGCTTCATGGGCGGCGTGCGCAAGGGGTGTGAACGGATCGAAGCAACCGGAATGAATGTGGCCAGCTTGGGCAATCGCGATCACCGGCCGGCCCTTCACCCCGCGCATCGCCGCCGCAAACGCATCGGGCAGCATTCTTCCTTGGCTGTCGATCGCCACCTTGGTGACGCGGCCATAGCCGAGGCCGAGATATTTCAGCGCCGAGAAGATGGTCGAGTGCGCCTCCTCGCCCAAGATCACCTCGATCGGCGGCGCGCCAAACAATCCATCCGCCTCAACGTCCCAACCTGCGCGTCGCAACACTTCGCCGCGCGCGGCGGCTAGGCAGGTGAAGCTCGCCATCGTCGCGCCGGTGCAGAAGCCAACAGAGGCGTGGCGCGGCAAATCCATCAAATCGAGCAGCCATTTCGCGCTCACCTCTTCGGCCGAGGCGGACGCCGGCGTCGCAAGATAATTGCCCGTGTTCTGACCCCGCGCGCTGGTGAGCCAATCGGCGGCCATGCCGGCGGGCTCGGTGGCGCCGATCACCCAGCCGAAAAAGCGCGGGCCGACCATGGCGGCAAGCCCCGGTTCGGCAAGTTCAATCAATTCGGCGATCACCGCCTCGGTCGACGCGCCATGTTCCGGCGTCGGCGCCTCAAAGCGCGCGCGGACCTCGGCGAAGGCGAGTTCGGGGCGATGCTTGCGGTCGCTGGCGCCGGCGCGATAGGCCGCCGAATATTCGGCGATACGGCTCAGCAAAGCTGCAAAATCGGTCTGCCTCATGTCGCTCCATGGCATGGATTTTCCGCCAAAACCAGCGGCGCCACGGCCGCTCTGCGCAAGCGGGCTTTACCTTGGCGCCTGCTGGCGCCAGCGTGGTGGGGCGATGCATTTTGCCTTGCTCACCGCGCCCCTCGTTGCCATCGCGCTCTGTGCAACGCCGGCCTCAGCTGATCCGCCGAGCGCGGCGCTGCGCCTCTACGCCGCTGGCGATTATCTGGCGGCCGCCGCAAGCGCCGAAGCCCAAGCCTCGCCCACCGCACTGGTATTCGCTGCGCGCGCGCGAATGGCCGCTTGTATGACTTCGCCGCATCGGCGCGAAGTCGATGCCTGGCTCGCGCAGGCCGAGCACAGCGCCGCCGAGGCGCTTTCGCTCGACCCCACTTCCGTCGATGCGCGGCTGCAGCTGGCTTTCACCATCGGCGCGGGTGCGCGCCGCGTCTCCATGCCGGAAGCTGTCGCCCGTAACTATGCCCCGCGCGGACGGCGCCTGATTCAAGAGGCGCTTGCGCGCGCTCCTGACCACGCCGAGGCGCACGCTTTGCTCGGCGCGTGGCACCTCGAAGTGTTGCGTCGGGGTGGGCGGGCGGGCGCAGCGCTCTACGGCGCACGGCTCGAAACCGGCATCGCTGAATTCGAGCGCGCCCGCGATTTGGCCCCGACCGACGCATTGATCGCCATCGAATACGCCGTGGCTCTGCTGCAGCTTGACCCTGACCGATTTGCTCCCAACGCCGCCGCGTTGCTTGGCGAGGCCGAAGACATCATCCCATCACCCGACGCGTTCGAGGCGCACGCCCGCAGCCAAGCGCGCCATATCGCTCAAGTGCTCGCGCAAGAGGGCCCGCACGCGGCGGAGCGTGCGACACGCGCCGTATTTCTATAGCTCTACTTCCAGTTGCTTGCTGCAACCGATGCCGTGTTGCGTGAGAGCTCAGCGCCCAATCTCGTGGATGGATGGATGCGGTGCGGGATACGGCGAGTTTGCGCGCGGCCGCGATCACGGTCGATGCAGGCGCTGTATCCGCCGCGAGCGAACAGCTCCACCGCACCGCGCCTTCGCGATCGGCCAAGCGCGTGCTGCTCTGGACCCAAGCACTCGTCCTTACCGCTTGCCTCTGGGGGCTTTGGCTTGCGGTGCGACAGGACCCGGCGCTGGCGTGGCGCCTTGCACTGGTCTTTGCCTACGCCCTGTTTTTGGTCGCAACCTGCTGGCGCCTCATTGCAGCGGCGAGCTTGAGACCTTTGTTGTCGCGGTTGGCGGAACCGGAACATGATTGGCCGATCTATACGTTGCTTTGCCCGGTTTACCGGGAGGCGGATGTTGTCTTCGACCTCGTCGTCGCGATCGACCGGCTCGACTATCCCAAGGAAGCGCTGGACGTGAAAATTCTGGTCGAAGGCGACGACCTCGACACGCTCTCGGCCGCGCTGGCTGCGACTGGCGCTTCGCACATCGAGATCATCATCATCCCCGCCGCCGCAGCGCCGCGTACCAAGCCGAAGGCGCTCAATGTCGGGCTAGCGCGCGCGCGCGGCGCGTTCCTGGCGGTCTACGACGCCGAGGATCGCCCGCACCCGTTGCAACTGCGCGCGGCGCTCGCCGCGTTCGAAGACGGCGGGGCGAAACTGGCATGCGTGCAGGCGCCCCTCGTCGTCGACAATGCAGGTGCGTCATGGATATCACAGCAGTTCGCGGCGGAGTACGCCATTCAGTTTCGCGAAACCCTGCCAACGCTGGCGCGGCTCGGCTTGCCCTTGCCGCTTGGCGGATCAAGCAACCATTTCCGCACCGAGGCGCTCCGGGCCGCCGGCGGGTGGGACCCCTACAACGTCACCGAGGACATCGACCTTGCGTACCGGCTGGCGCGTGACGGTTGGCGCAGCAATGTGATTGCCCCGCCAACCTGGGAGGAAGCGCCGATCACGTTCGAAGCGTGGCGCGCCCAACGCACCCGTTGGATCAAGGGTCACATCCACACCTGGCTGGTCCTCATGCGTGATCCCTTCCGCAGCGCGCGTGAAATGGGCGCGCCGGCATTTTGGTCAATGCAACTTGTGCTGGGCGGCGGTATCGCCGCGTCGTTTTTGCACGGCCCGCTGGCGATCTTGGTGGCGCTTGCGCTGCTTTCGCCCGGCAACACGCTGGGCGTGCCAGGTTTCGCGCTCGCGCTCGGGGGCTATTGCGTCGGCGTCTTCGCGACCTTGACGGCCTCGGCGCTTTCCGGCGACTTGAGCCACCTGCGCGCCGCGCCCACCATGCCGTTTTACTGGGCGCTCTCAACGATTGCGGCCTTGGCCGCAGTGTTTGACCTGCTGCTTCGCCCACACCATTGGGCTAAGACCACACATGGTGTGTCGCCGCGAAGCCGCTTTCGGTTTGCGCAGCCCATACCTCGGGCCCCCGCCATCACGGCTCCGATCGCCAAAAGTGCGTGACCTCACGCCCCAGCGCGCACCTCTGCCGGAGGCCACGGCTTGCGTGCGTGCGGCGATTGCCCAAACAGCGCGCGCAGCCAAGACGTGTGTCGGATCAAGAAATGATAGAGGGCGATGGACGTCGCAAGAGTCGAAATCAGCAAAAACGGCAGCGCCGCCTCGACGGGCCAGAGCATGGCCCCACTCACGCTTGCAATGAGCACCAATAACGTCTGGTGCAGCACGTAAACGGGCAACACCGCATCGTTGCAATAGGTCAAGGCCGCCGAAGGCCGATTAAGGAAAACGACGCCGAAAGCCAACGCGGCGAACACCGTGACCGCCCCGTAAAGCTCACGCAACCAGAGCATCTCAAGTTTGCCGTGCGTGATCAGCCAAGCGGCGTAGCTGGCAGTCCCTAGCGCCGCCGCCAATGCCAGAAGCCACCAGCGCGCCGCCGCTACGCGGCGCCAAAACAAATTTCCGCGCGCAATCAACACGCCAAATAGAAACGCCGGCCCATACTTCAAGTGACCAGAGAGGTCGTAGAAAAATACCATGGTGCGGTGCTTCCAAGGCTCGACATAGTTGCCGACAAACACCATCCACGCCATTACCAAAGCCAGAAGCAGCCAGACCGGCGCCGCATCGGCCCAGTGACTCGCGCGCGCGAACAGCACCGGCCGCCACTTCCAAATGCAGGCGACGAGAACCGCGTACGTGAAAAGGTACGGCAAAAACCAGAGGTGCACGAAATCCGGGAAGTGCACGCCGTGGATTTGATTAGCGAACCAGAACCGGTGCAGCCAAAAATCCAAGAACGAGCCATGCTCCGCTCCGGCGGCGCTCAGGCGAATGTAAGTTTGTGGCGGCGCGAGAAAAATCACTCCGAAAATGAATGGCAAAATCAACCGCTGCGCCCGGTTGCGCGCCAAGGCCATCGCATCGAGCTTTTCGAACAAGAAACGCGCCGCAATCCCGCCGATCACGAACACCAAAGTCATGCGCCACGGGGTTAGCAGCGCTATCACGCCGTCGGCCCAAGGGCCCGCGTGTGCGCTTTTTATTTCCCACCCACTAGAATTGAAGACGCAAAGAACGTGGTAAACGACCAGTAACCCGAGCGCGATGATGCGCAGCCAATCTATGTCGTGGCGCCGTAAAGAACCTGACGGGGCGACGATGCTCATCGCCAGCATTATCTCATGCTCGCGCGCCCCTTTGGCGCCGAGACGGATTGATCTTCCATTTGCACGGTGATTTTACAATGCAGCGCTCCGACCGAGCGAGAACCACATCTCCCGGGCGAATTTGAGCTCGCCGAATTTACTTTGACCAGACCGCGCCCTGCGCAGCGACGTCATTGCGCCGAGCTCACCTTCGGCCCCGCCCCGGATGCCTCAAGCACGCCTCTCCGCTTCCTGGCTCGCCTCAAGCGCAGAAATTCTCCCTTCGCGAGCATTTCTGGAAGCTAAGATGTCGTTCACACAATGGTCTCAACAGGCGTCCCATTTCAGCACGCTGAGGAACACTTGTTTCACAAACGACCGGTAAGCTTTCACAAAGTTACCGATCGAGGTAAGGCCGTGCAACATTTCGTCAACCACAAATGGCTCGACCGCACCGCGGGCGAGGTCTTTCAAAGCGAAAGGTCGCGCTATTATTTGTTAGCCATGATCGCTACCGCAACCGCCGCGGCCGCGGGCGCTGCGCTTGCGGCGATTTGGCTTGGCCTGGTCTTGCTTGTGGAAGAATCCCGGCGCGCATTGCTCGCTCGGTTGGATCTGGCGCACCCAGATTCTGCATCCTGGGCGCGGTGGTCGCTTGGCGCGGCACGCTCAGCGGCGTTCGCCACGGCGCCCGCGATCGCCTGGTTTTCACGTGCTGAGCTTGGCCCCACCTTGGCAATTCTGTTGCTGGCCGCCCTCACTGTTCTCACCGCCTTGTTCGCGCGCAGAGGAGCGGCGCACGCGGCCTTGACGTCAGCGCCGTACGGTGCGTTGGCGCTGGTGTTTCTGGCCGATGGCGCGATCGCGGGCGAGCCAGCTGCGGCCGTGGCATGCGTGCTGGTGGTTGGATTCTGTTTCGCCGCCGCGCTCAGCGTTTCGCGCGCGCGCGCGCACGCCGTACGCGAGGACGCCGAGACAATTCGTCAACTCAATACGGCGCTTGCCTCAAGCGAGGCCGCCGCCTGGGAGGTCAATTATCAGGACCGCCAGATTGCCGGCGCGGAAAGCCTAACGCGTCTGTTTGGTCAGGAGGCGACCTACGAAGCCATTATTGAGGGGGGCTGTTTTGCCGCGGCGTCTGACCGCGCCCTGGTTAAGACTGCCTTTGCACCGGAGCGAGGTCCGTTTCGTCGCCTCGCTCTCGAGCATGAGGCGATCGGTGCAAACGGGGAGTCGATGCGCGTGCGCCATGAAGGCGCGGTGCGGACAGCGCCGGATGGCAGGGTGCTGCGTCTCACCATGGTAACGCGCTGCATTCATGCAGCGGCGCTGCGCAATTCCGGAGACGGCCACACTGGCGAAGCAAGAGCCCAACTCGAGCTCGCGGCCGCGGCTCAGGGCGCCGTGTTG
>JANNFH010000102.1:0-7120 GCA_031379565.1 Alphaproteobacteria bacterium | reverse complement strand
CTGCGCATGCCGGCGAGGACCCCGGCGGTCCATATTTGCGTGGCTTGAATTTCGCATGCGCCTGATGCTTCTATGTCGCCGTGAGTGAATCCGAAAAACCAAGCGGACCGCTCGCCATCGAGAGCCTGGCTTGGCAGGACTGGCGCCAGGGCGTGCGCTTTGCTGGCCGCGTTCGCGTGCTCTCCGATACGCGCGGCGAAGACAAGCGCAAGATTGGATTGAGCTACGAAGAGCTGCCGCCCGGCAAACAATCGTGCCCGTTCCATTATCACATGGTGGAAGAAGAGCACATCGTCGCGCTTGAAGGCGAGGCCACGCTGCGCCTAGGCGAGGAGCGACACACCATTCGCGCCGGCGATTATGTCGGCTTCCCCGCCGGCCAGCGCGCCGGGCATTGCTTGATCAACGAAACCGACAAGCCGTTTCGTTTCTTGATGATTGGCGACAACGCGCCCAACGAAGTTTGCGTCTATCCCGATAGCGGCAAGGTGATGGTTTCCAATCTCGGCCGCGCCATTTTTCGCGACGCTGCCAGCCTCGATTATTGGGACGGCGAAAAAGCCGATGAAGCGGTATAGGGGGCTGGAGGCAGCCTACCGCACTTCGCTCTGGCTCTTCACGATCCGCCCGACCAGGCCATAGGCTTTCGCTTCTTCGGCCAGCATCCAATAATCGCGGTCCATGTCGCGCTTGATCTTTTCGATCGGCTGCGACGTCGCTTCGGCGAAAATGTTGTTCAGCCGTTCGCGCATGCGCAGGATTTCGCGGGCTTGGATTTCAACGTCAGAAGCCATGCCGCCAATGCCGCCGCGCGGTTCGTGCAGCAGGAAGCGGGTGTTGGGTAGGCAGAGGCGGCGCTCGCGCGGGGCGGCGCAGAAGATCAGCGCGCCGGCGCTGGCGACCCAACCCGTGCCCAGCATCTGCACCGGCGCGTCGATGAATTTCACCACGTCGTGGATCATGTCGCCGCTCTCGACGTGTCCGCCGGGCGAGGAGATGACGAACGTGATCGGCTTGGAATTCTGCGCTGCCAGCGCCAGCAGTCGCTCGGTGACGCGCCGCGCCTGGATGTCGTTGACCTCCCCGGTCAGCATCACCACCCGCGCCTCGAACAGCGCTTTTTCAATCACTTCGGGCGCATTGCGCCCATCGGCCGGATTTTTCTTGTCGTCTTCATCGTCGAGGCGGCTTTCCGGGCGGATCATCGGGGCAGGCTCCTGAGGGCGTTCGGATGGGGCATGACGTAGGCAGGTTCGCGGGCATTTCCTAGCCCCGGGCGGCGCCCGCGGGCGGGCCGTTGGCAGCTGGCCCCGGCCGGGCCTAGGATCGCACGCCCCGCCCTGGGGGGCGGGGAGCGCGTTTCATGCCTCGATCCGAACTTACGATTCGCGGCCTAATTCTTGGCGCGCTGATTGCTATCGTGTTTACCGCCGCCAACGTCTATCTCGGCCTGCGCGTGGGGATAACCATCGCCTCGTCGATCCCAGCCGCGGTGATCTCGATGGGCATTCTGCGCGCGTTCAAAACCGGCTCGATCCGCGAGAACAACATCGTCCAGACCGTGGCCTCCGCTGGCGGCACGCTGTCGGCGATCATCTTCGTGTTGCCGGGTCTGGTGATGATTGGTTGGTGGCAGGGCTTTCCGTTCTGGACCACGTTTGCGATCTGCGCTCTGGGGGGCATTCTCGGCGTGCTGTTCTCGATCCCGCTGCGGCGGGCTTTGGTGGTGAATTCGCCGCTGCCGTTTCCCGAAGGCCTTGCGGCCGCCGAAGTGCTGAAAGTCGGCGCCACCGGCGATGAAGCCTCCCCCAACGCTATCGAACGCACGCGCGGGCCGCTGATTGTCGCCTTCGGCGCGCTGGTTTCGGCAGTCAATCTCGGCCTCAGCTTCACCGGCGCCGCAGCCACGGTGATGCAGCGTTTCTTCCGCTTCGGCGCCGGCGCCAGCGGTATCTCGCTGGGCTTTTCCCTGGCGCTGGTGGGCGCCGGGCACCTCGTGGGCATCTCTGTCGGCATCGCCATGCTGGCTGGCCTCGTCATCGCTTGGGGCGTCGCTACGCCGCTCTTGAGCGCGGGAATCCCCGGCGACATCGCCGAAGTGGCGGAGCATGTTTGGCGTAGCCAAGTGCGCTTTATCGGCGCGGGCGCGATCGGCGTCGCCGCGATCTGGAGCCTGATCAAGCTGGTGAGGCCAGTGTATGACGGCATGCTCGCCACCGGACGCGCCAGTGCGGCGGCAAAATCGGCCGCTCCACTGGCCGGCGCGCCCGACGACCGCGATTTGCCGCTCGGGCTGATCGCGCTGCTCAGTGCGCTCTGCCTCGGCCTGATCGGCGTGCTGCTCTACAGCTTCATCGACGGCGGCGATTTAGATTCGCTGAAATGGCCGCTGGTGATCGGCGGCGTTGTGTTCACGCTGATCGTCGGCGGCTTTATCGCCACCGTTGCCGGCTACATGGCCGGCCTCATCGGCGCATCGAACTCGCCGGTATCGGGCATCGGCATTTTGGCCATCGTCTCGGGCGCGCTGCTGCTGGCGGTGTTCGCCCAGCCTCTGCTCGGCGTCAGCGCCAACAATGCGCTGGTGGCGTTCGCGCTGTTCACCGTGGCCATTGTGTTTTCCATCGCCACGATTTCCAACGACAACCTCCAGGATCTGAAAACCGGCCAACTCGTCGGCGCCTCGCCTTGGCGCCAGCAGGTGGCGCTAATCGTCGGCGTGCTGGCCGGTGCGGCGGTGATCGGCCCGGTGCTCGATCTGCTCAACCAAGCCTACGGTTTTCCCGGCGATCCCAACCGCATCGCCATCGCCGCCGACCCGTTGCCGGCGCCGCAAGCGGCGCTGATTTCCACGCTCGCGCGCGGGGTGCTGAACGCTGATCTCGATTGGAACATGATCGGTCTCGGCGGCCTGGTGGGGCTGGCCCTCGTGTTTCTGGACGAGGTGCTTGGCTTTCTGAAGCTGCTGCGCATTCCGCCTCTTGCTGTCGGCATCGGCATCTATCTGCCGATGGACGCCACCGAACCTGTGGTGCTCGGCGCAATCATCGGCTGGCTCTACAACAAGGCGGTCGAGAAGCGCGAAAACGGCGAGATGCTTAAACGCTTTGGCGTGCTGCTCGCGTGCGGGCTTATCGTTGGCGAAAGCCTGCTTGGCGTGCTGAACGCCGGGCTGATTGTCGGGACCAACAACGCCGCGCCGCTGGCTTTGGTCGGGCCGGATTTCGCCAATGCCTCAACGTGGGTTGGCGCGGCTTTGTTCTTGGTCGCGATTATCATCAGCTATGCCTGGGTGAGCAATCAGGCGCGGCCGATGAGCAAAACCTGACGCCGCGATCGTGACGGGACGTTGGGGGGTGGGGGAGGCGGACCGCGGGCCTTCAGGCCCGCTTTTGCGCGTCTGAAGACGCGCGGTCCGTTCTAAGCCTTGCTCTCCAGCACCCGCGTCAGCCGCTCCACCGCCGCGGTAAGCGCTGCGATCTCCTGCTCGCGCAGCAGATCGATTTTTTGGTGCAAGGTTTCGATCTCGAGTTCGGCTTTGTAATTGATGTCGTAATCCTCGATGCTGCGGCGGCGGTCAATTTCCGCTTGCCGGTTCTGGCTCATCATGATGATCGGCGCGGTGTAGGCGGCCTGAAACGACAGCATCAAATTGAGCAAGATAAAAGGATAAGGATCGACCCGCGCCGCGCTCAGCGCGTTGAACGCGAGCCAGCCCAGCAACAACGTGCTCTGGATAATGATGAAGCGCCATGAACCCACCGTATCGGCGACCAGGTCGGCGGCGTGATCGGCGAATGATTTCGGTGCGGTGATTTCGGGCGGCGCCGGCCGTACTTTTGCGCGCTCGCGCAGGTCGGCAAGCAATTCCGAGGCGGATTTGGGCATGGGTGAACTCCAACGTGATAATGAGAGCGGTAGCGGCGGGGGCTAGACCAGCACGTCGAGCCGCTCGAAGCCGTTAAAGAAGGGCAGCATCCGCTTGGGCGGGGCCTCTGCCGGGCGCGCCAGGTGCAGGTTCGGGAAACGCGCGAACAATTTCACCAGCGCCGCCTGCGCTTCGATGCGCGCCAGCGGCGCGCCGATGCAGATGTGCGCGCCGCCGCCGAAGGCCAGATGGGGGCCGGGCTTGCGGGTGATGTTGAAGAGGTCAGGGCTGTCGAACTGCTCTGGATCGCGGTTAGCGGCGCGCAGCAATGCGACCATGGCCTGTGTTTGTTTCACCGGGCAGCCGCCGACTTCCATATCGCGCGAGGCGACGCGGCCGGTGATCTCGACCGGTGAAGCGTAACGCAGGATTTCTTCCACCACGGCGCTGGCGAGGCTCGGATCGGAGGTGAACTTGGCGAGCTCGACCGGGTGGGTCAGCAGCACGTGCACGCCGTTGCCGATGAGATCGCTGGTGGTGAGATTGCCGGCGACGAGCAAGCCGGTGAGGTTGCGACGAATCTCGCGGTCGGAAAGCGGCGCCCCTTTGGCCTGTAGGCGCACCATGTCGGTGATGAGATCATCTTGCGGCGTGTTGCGCCGCGCGTTCATGAGCGCATCGAAATGTGCGTCGAGCGCAGCCGTTGCGCGGCCCATGTGCGCGGTTTGCTCCGGCGTCCGCAGCGGGTTGAGCGTCTGGATCGCGCCCTCCGACCAATCGCGAAACTCAAGCCGGCGCGCGCGCTCCACGCCCAAGAGTGCGCCGATCACGTCGATGGGGATGGGGATGGCGAAATCGTTGAGCACGTCAAAGCCGCTGCGGCCCGCGAGCCCATCCAGCGTTTCGTCAACGATCTCCTCCACTTGCGGACGACACTTGGACGCGCGCGCGTATAGTGCTTGCGCCAAGGGTCCGCGCACGCGGCTGTGGTCGGGCTCGTCCATCAGCAGAATGGTGGTGGCGCGCCTTTCCCCGGTGTTGGGGTCTTGCTCGAAAGTGTCGGCGAGGCGGGCGAAACTTGCGGAGGGTTCGGCTTTGTCGGGCCCGCGCCAGAGCGTGCGATCATTCAGCACGCCGCGCGCATCCTTGAAGCGCGAGAGCATGAAGGTGGCGGCGAGCTCGTCGCGCCGCACCGGACATTGTTCGCGCAGGCGCGAAAGCAGTTTGTACGGGTCGCTACGGAATTCCGGATTGAGCGGGGTGAGGTTCAAGAGCCCAGGAAGATCATCGGACATGGGGGTTCCTCTGCGTGCAGCATGCGCTTGCGCGCTGATGCAGGCAATACACAGGCGGCGCCCAGTCGGCGCTCCGACCTACACAGCGCAGCGCTCGAATAAAGCATTGAATGCGGCGACCGCCGCGCGCGGCCCTTGCGAATCTCCCCACACCGCTCCCGACACGGCGATGAAATCGGCGCCGGCGCGCGCCAACGGCTCGGCATTGCCCAGCATGACGCCGCCGATGGCGACGCACGGCGTCTCCATCGTCTGCTGCCAAATCTCCAACAATTCAGGTTCGCACCAATGTTCGGGCGCCTTGGTTTCGCTGGGGTGGAACGCGCCGAAGGCGACGTAATCGGCACCAGCTTCGGCCGCCTGCATCGCCAAATGGCGCGAATTGTGTGCGGTGACGCCAACGATGTTTTCCGCGCCGACGATGCGTCGTGCTTCCGCATAAGTTGCATCGCCCTGGCCGATATGGACGCCGTCTGCGCCCAGCCGAGCCGCCAGATCGGGCCGATCGTTGACCAGGAACGCCGCGTGTGCGTGCTGCGCCATCGGCTTGAGCGCGGCGCCGATGCGCATCACCTCGTCGTCGCTCGCGCCCTTCAGCCGCAATTGCACCGCGGCCACGTCGCCCCCGGCCAGGGCCGCTTCCAGCGCCGGCGCGAACGCCGCAAGCTCAAGGCGCGGCGGGGTGACAAGATAGAGACGGGCTCGACGGGACATGGCAGGCCCGTCCATACTCGGCTCATCGGTTTTGATCCAGCGGGGCAGGATATGAGGCTCAGGGCGTATTTGATTGTGGCGGCGTTGGCGGGCGCTGGCGCGCTCGCTAGCTGCGAGACTATGAGCGCGGAAGAATGCATCGCCGCCGATTGGCGCGCGCTCGGCTTTAACGACGCCGCGCAAAATGGCGCTGATCGCTTCGGCGACCGCGCCCAATCCTGCGCCGAAAAGGGTATCGGCGCCGATGGCGCGGCCTATTCGAGCGGCTTCGGCGAGGGCATGTTTCAATTCTGCCAGCCGCCGAACGGATTCCAATTTGCCAGGCGCGGCGGCTCGTTTGGCGGCTCGTGCCCTGCCGAGCTGCAACGCGACTTTTACGCCGCCTATGGCGACGGCCAGCGGGTTCACGCATCGGAGTCCGAGCTCAACGATGCCCGCAGTCAGATGAGCAGCATCGAATCGCGCCGCCGCGAGATCGATGAGGACATCCGCGATCATGAAGACGCCCTGCGTGCCTCAACCAACGAAGACGAGCGCAAGCGCCTCATCAACGAGATCGAGGCGCTGCGACGCGAACGCTACGACACCAACGACGATTTGGAGCTCGCCCAGCGCCGCGCCGCCTACGCCCAGCACGGCGTGGACAATCTCCACTACGAAATTGGCAATCGCTGGATGAGTTGGTGAGGGCTATTCGGCCGCGTGCTTGGTCATGTCGATCGAAGGCGTCAGCTCGCCCCTGGAATAGCGTTTCGCCATCGCGCTGAGCGGCAGCGGGTTGATCTTGCTGGCCATGCCGGCGGCGCCGAATTCCTCGAAGCGCTGTTTGCACACTTTGCGCATGGCTTCCTTGGCCGGCTTCAAAAAGAAGCGCGGATCGAATTCCTTGGGGTGCTCGGCGAAGGCTTTGCGGATGGCGCCGGTGATGGCCATGCGATTATCCGTATCGATATTGATCTTGCGCACGCCGTGCTTGATGCCGCGCTGAATTTCCGAAACCGGCACGCCCCAGGTTTGCGGCATCGTCCCGCCGTATTTGTTGATAATCTCCTGCAAATCTTCCGGCACCGAGGAGGAGCCGTGCATCACCAAATGCGTGTTCGGCAGGCGGCGGTGGATTTCTTCGATGACGTTCATCGCCAGAACGTCGCCGTCCGGCTTGCGGGAGAATTTGTATGCGCCGTGGCTGGTGCCCATGGCGATCGCCAGCGCGTCTACTTGTGTGCGCGAGACGAAGTCCACG
>JANNFH010000085.1:0-23109 GCA_031379565.1 Alphaproteobacteria bacterium | reverse complement strand
TCAAGCCGCTTGATCCGCGAAATGGCGGTGCTGTCGGCGTCGGGGCCAAAGCGGTTGCGCCATCTATCCAGCGTGGCGGGATGTACGCCAACGCGCCAAGCGGCATCGCGTAAATCGCTGCCTTGACGCATCTGCTCCGCCGCCGTGCTAAGTGCGGCGGCGATCTGTTCGGTTTTGTAAGCCATAACCTCCTCCAAGGCCACGAGGTGGCTCGCCTGTAAGGTAGCCGACGCGTTACCAACGCCTTCACTACGTTAGGACGGCGCGTTTATTCCAAGGAGGATGTCGCGGTCCCCAATTCCGCCGCGCGAAAACCAGGTGCAGGCTTGCCCACGCTCTGTCCGGGGCGAAAAGCGGGTCTACGGATGTTCTGTTTAGGCGAATCAACGCTTAAAAGTTCGCTGAACGGAGGCGTCTTGAACGGTCGCCCTTCATCGCGGCGGATCACCTTGGAAAACCACGAAAAATCGCAAACTCATCCACCGGAGCGCGATCACTGCGCAAGCTGTTGACGTTGGCGTCGGTAGGATAGCCCAGCGCCATGCCGCAATAAACCATCTCCCCGGCCGCCAATGCGAAGTGTCTGTGCAGCGGTCCACGAAATCGCGCCCACGCCTCCTGCATGCAACTGGATACGCCGCGGTCGAGCGCGGCGAGGGCCACCGATTGAATGAACATGCCGAGGTGGGCCCACTGGCCGTGCCCCATGCGTTCGTCGATAATGAAAAAGAGACCGACGGGGGCGCCGAAGAATTGCAGATTACGGGCGAGATGCTGCAGGCGCCCGGTTTTGTCTTCACGCGGAATGCCAAGCCGTGCGTAGAGGTCTTCACCGAGCTTGTAGCGCCGAGAGCGATAAGGCTCCCAGAGCTTGGCCGGATAAATCAGTCTATCGCCTTCTTCGCCCGGCAAGTTCGCGGTCGCTGTGGCGATTACAGCGTCGCGTTCCGCACCAGCGACGGCGATAAGCTTCCACGGTTGTAGATTTCCGCCGGATGGCGCGAAACGCGCCACGGCAAGAATTTCGCGCAGGAGCACCTCTGGCAATGGATCGGGTTTGAAATCCCGGACGGAAATACGCGTCTCTAGCGCTTCGCTAACATTCACGGGTTTCTCCAATCTTTCTCTTGCCCGGCACTCATCGTCGCTACAGGCAAGCTGCTGCGATGGGAGTCCCCGGGGGCACGCCTGGTTGCTGCTCTTCGGCCTTGAAGATTTGCTAATTGCATTGGGGTCTCAGGTTTCGCGCGCGCCGCGGAGCGACCGCCGTAAACTCATGCTGTCGAACGGGTCTTCGGTGGTGTCTATGATCATCAGATCGCAGCCGCGCACCCGCAGCAACGCAGCGGAATTCTCGATGATGGGCGCACCGTCCTCATCCGACACGTCGCGCCGCTCTCCAGCGAGTTCGACATCAGCCCACGGAACCGGCGAAACCCAGTCTGTCTGCCCTGATGGAGGCAAACTGTGGGTCGGCCATAAGCGCGCGGATGGGCGCGTTCAACTCTGCGCGTTGTCGAACGCCGCGTCGGTTTTCACGCGTATTTCGTCGAGCGAGACGCCTTCCGCGCGTTCGATCAGGCGCATCGGTTTGGTTCCGTGCTTATCTATCTCGAACACGCCAAGATCGGTGACCGCCAAATCGACCACGCGCACGCCGGTGAGGGGCAGCGTGCAGTGCCTTAGCAGCTTGGACGCGCCGTCCTTGGAATTGTGCTCCATCACGACGACGACGCGCTTTACGCCGGCGACCAAGTCCATCGCCCCGCCCATGCCTTTGACCATTTTTCCAGGCACCATCCAATTGGCGAGATCGCCGCGATCGCTCACCTCCATGGCGCCGAGGATAGAGAGGTCGATGTGCCCACCTCGGATCATCGCAAACGAATCCGAGGAAGAAAAATAGGCGGTCTTCTCCAGCGCGGTGATGGTTTGCTTGCCGGCGTTGATCAGATCGGCGTCGACCTCATCGTCATAGGGGAACGGCCCCATTCCCAGCATGCCATTTTCGCTTTGCAGCGTCACTTCGATGCCAGGCGGAATATAGTTCGCCACCAGCGTGGGGATGCCGATGCCAAGATTGACGTAGAAGCCGTCGCGCAATTCCTTGGCGGCGCGCTGGGCGAGTTGATCGCGGGTCCAAGCCATCACGCTTTCTCCCGCTGGCGGACCGTGCGCTGTTCGATGCGTTTCTCAAACGAGCCTCTGACGATGCGATCAACGTAAATTCCGGGCGTGTGGATCGCGTCGGGATCGAGTTCCCCTGTCGGCACGAGAAACTCCACCTCCGCCACGCACTTCTTCCCGGCGGTCGCCATCATCGGGTTAAAGTTGCGCGCGGTTTTTCTGTAGATCAAGTTTCCCTCGTGATCGCCTTTCCAGGCCTTCACCAGAGCGAGGTCAGCAGTTAGCCCGGTTTCGAGCACGTAGGTTTCGCCGCCAAAAGATTTCGTCTCCTTGCCCTCCGCCACCAGCGTACCGACGCCGGTTTTTGTATAAAACCCGGCGATCCCCGCGCCCCCTGCCCGGCAGCGTTCGGCCAGCGTGCCTTGAGGATTGAATTCCAGCTCCAATTCCCCGGCCAGATATTGACGCGCGAATTCCTTGTTCTCCCCGACATAGGAGGAGATCATTTTTTTGATCTGGCGGGTCTCAAGCAGCAGCCCCAAGCCCCAGCCATCAATTCCGGCATTGTTGGAAATGACGCTGATATCCCGCACCGCACTGTCGCGCAGGGCGATAATCAGGTTTTCGGGGATGCCGCAGAGACCAAAGCCGCCGGACATCACAATCATGCCGTCAAAGGTGAGCCCTTCGATCGCGGATTTGGCGTCGGCAAAGACTTTGTTGACCATGAAACGTGCCTCGTTGGCTTTGTTTACGAAGCGGGTTGGCGCACGGCAACATGGGCGCGCTCGAATAAGTTGCGCCGGCCGCTGAGCCTGCGACCGGCGCTTCTATTTTGGCTCTGGTACGAGCGAGGGACGAAAATCGTCCAGAACCAGGGGAGAGTAAACACCCCGGCGGTTGAACACGGTCTGAACGGATTAATCATACTCAACAGGGCCTTACGCCCCATTCCGCCAACACCGCCTCGGTATCGGCGCCGGGCTCGGCGGGCGGACCCTGGATGGCGCCCGGCGTGCGGGAAAAGCGTGGCGCGACGTTAGGCTGCATAATGCCGTCCGCTTCAATATACGTTCCGCGCGCCGCGTTATGGGGATGCAGAGGCGCCTCCGCCATCGACAGCACCGGCGCGAAACAGACATCGCTGCCTTCTAGTGCGATTTGCCATTGCGCGCGCGTTTTGGCTTTGACGACGGCGGCGACTTTCGCGCTCAGTTGCGGCCAGGCGGCGCGATCCATGTGCGCGGCAAATGCCGGATCGCTAGCAAGCCCCAGCTTCTCCAGCATCAGCGCGTAGAATTCCGGCTCGATCGCGCCCAGCGAAATCCACTTGCCGTCGGCGCATTCGTAGACGTCGTAAAAATGCGCGCCGCCGTCGAGCAGATTGGCGTCGCGCGCATCGCTGTTCCAAATGCCGGCTTTCGCCAGCCCATGAAACAGCGTCATCAGCGACGCCACCCCATCAACCATGGCGCAATCCACCACCTGCCCCTTGCCCGAGGTGCGCGCCTCCACCAATGCCGCCAACACCCCCATGGCCAGATAGAGCGCGCCGCCGCCGAAATCGCCAACCAAATTGAGCGGCGGCGCGGGCGGCTCGCCGCGCCGCCCCATCGCGTGCAGTGCGCCCGATAACGCAATGTAATTGATGTCGTGGCCAGCGCTTTGCGCGAGCGGACCGGTTTGTCCCCATCCAGTCATGCGCCCGTACACGAGGCGCGGATTACGCGCCAACGCTGGTTCAGGCCCAAGGCCCAGGCGCTCCATCACGCCGGGCCGAAAACCTTCGACTAGTATGTCTGCCTTCCCCGCCATTGCGAGGGCAAGCGCCTTGTCCCCTTCCTGCTTCAGATCAAACACGACCGACCGGCGCCCGCGCGCGAGCAGGTCATATTTTCGCAAGCCCCGCCCGCCCCTGCGGTCGATCCGGACCACGTCCGCACCCATGTCCGACAGCAGCATGCAGCAGAACGGCGCCGGCCCCAGACCGGTAAACTCGAGCACTTTGACGCCGTTAAGCGGTCCTGAACCCATTCGCGTCATCCTGTTTACCTTGTTGGTTTGCTTCCTCGCCCGAAGGGCAGATACATGCAACCAGCTTGATCGGCGGGGACGTTAACCTTTGCGCATTGTCCTGCGTTGCCAAGATGCCCGAGCCGCCCGCGCCGCGCAGGATCAGCTTGCGCGCGCCGGCGTGGAAGCGGCGGCGCTGCCTGGCCCACCCGATAACGCCCGCTCGGCTCCTGATGGCGAGGACGTCGTCATCATCGCCGAGCCCGATGTCGCTACCGCCGCAAATTATGCGCGCGCCGCGCGCGCCGCAGCGCGACCCCCGATTGCCGTATTGATCGGTCTGAGCGCACACGCCCCTCCTCCACCGGGGCTTCACGCTCACCCCGACTTCACCGGCGCCATTGCCCTCGATGCGACCGCAGCGTTGCTCGCCGCGCAAATCACCGCCGCCACCCGCACCGGCGCCGCCGAGGAAGAACGCTTGAGGCGCCTGGCGACAGCCGCGGCGCTTGGTGCGGCGATACCTAAGCCGTACGAGCCTCGTAAGCTGAAGGCGCTCTACATTGGCGCGCCAAGCCCTATTTTCCTGTCGCTGGAAACGGCGTTCGGGCGCCATGGCGGCCTGGTCGCAGCGGCGTTCTCGTCGTTTTTGGGCTTCGATCATTTGCATGATGAGAGCTTCGACGCTGTCGTTCTGAATGGCGCGCAAGATTCAGCCACCGCGCTCTCGCTCTGCTCGGCGCTGCGACGCAACGCCAGCCTGCACCACCTGCCGACCATGATGATCACAAAGCCGGGCGATGAACTAACCGCAAGCGCCGCGATCGATCGCGGCGCCTCGGCCACGGTCGACGTCAACGCCCCGGGGGATTCCAGCCTCGGCTGGCTGTTTGAGGCAATCCGCCGCGAACGTCGACGCACCGCCGCAGAGCATGACAGCCGCGCCCTGCGCGACATCCTAGGCGATCCGCGCACTGGCCTGTTGCGCCGCGCCCCATTCGATGCCCACCTCGCGCGGCTGGCCTCCGATCACCACACCAGCGGACGCCCCTTTAGCCTCGCGGCGCTAAGGGTGCTGCCGGCGCACGGCGCGCGCCAGCCTTCCCAGCAAGCGTGGTCGCGCGGCTTTACCGAAATCGCCAGCCTGGCAAGCCGTCTCATCCGCGACGCCGATTGCGGCGCCGTGCTTGGCGCTGAATGGATCGTGCTGGCGCTCACCGCCACCCGGCTCGTGGGCGCCAAGCGTACGGCCGAGCGCGTCGCTTCGGTTGCCGAATGTACGGCGTTCGCGTCCGGCGAAGGCGGCGCGGGCCCGCTTGTGTTCGAGCAAAGCGTGGTGGAATTGCAGCCCGGCGAAAGCGGCGCCGGGCTGATGGCGCGCGCGCTGCGGGCGCTGGAATATGAGAGCTTGACGGGCTAGGCCGCCTTTCGATGCGCGACGCGTGCTAAGCCTTCCAGCACGCCGCGCAGCGTTTTCAAACGCTGCGCCGCCTCAGGCCAACCGCCTTGCACCACCAGCTTGCCGTCCGGGCGCATCTTGAAATCGTCGGGGCGCTCTTGGATGTAGCGCACCAGCGCCATTGGATCGCCGAAACCTTCTTCGCGGAACGTCAACACCGCACCCTTCGGTCCGGCGTCGAGTTTCGCGATCGCACAACGCCGGCACAGCGCCTTGAGCGCGGCGACCGCAATCAGCTGGTCCGCTTCCGCCGGCAGCGGCCCGAAGCGGTCGATTAGCTCCGCCGCAAACGATTCACGCTCTTGGTCGGTGTCAAGGTCGGCCAGTCGGCGATAAAGCGAGAGCCGCACCGTTAAATCGGCGACGTACTCCTCCGGAATCAGCACCGAGGCGCCGACATTGATTTGCGGCGACCACGAACGCGCGCTGACGGCATCTTCGTCACGCCCCTCGCGCAGCGCCTGGACGGCCTCTTCCAGCATGCTTTGGTACAATTCGACGCCGACTTCGCGGATGTGCCCGGATTGCTCCTCACCCAGCAGATTGCCGCCGCCGCGCATATCGAGATCGTGGCTCGCCAAGGTGAAGCCAGCGCCGAGATTGTCTAGGGAGGACAATATTTTCAGCCGCTTCTCGGCCGCAAGCGTCAACGCTTGATCGGCCGCCGTGGTCAGATAGGCGTATGCCCGGACCTTTGAGCGCCCTACCCGGCCGCGCAATTGATAGAGCTGCCCGAGGCCGAACATGTCGGCGCGAAACACGATGAGCGTGTTGGCGCGTGGAATGTCGAGGCCAGATTCGACGATGCTGGTGGAGAGCAGCACGTCGTATTGGCCGTCGTAGAAGCCGGTCATGATTTCGTCGAGCGCGCCGGCAGCCATTTGGCCATTGGCGATGGCGAACGTCACTTCGGGGACGTTCTTCTTCAAGAACTGCGCTGCCTCATCAAGGTCGGCGATACGCGGAGTGACGAAGAAACTCTGCCCGCCACGATATTTTTCACGCAGCAAAGCTTCGCGCACGGTGAGCGCGTCAAACTGCGTTACGTAGGTTCGCACCGCCATGCGGTCGATGGGCGGGGTAGCGATGACACTCATTTCCCGGATGCCGGCCAGCGCCAATTGCATCGTGCGCGGAATCGGCGTCGCTGAGAGCGTCAGCGCATGTACATCGGCGCGCATGTCCTTCAGGCGCTCTTTGTGCTTGACGCCAAAATGCTGCTCTTCGTCGATGATTATCAATCCGACATCGCGGAATTGCACCTGCTTCGAAAGCAAGGCGTGCGTGCCGACGACAATTTCCACCGTCCCATTGGCGACGCCGGCGCGCGTCTCCGCCGCTTCCTTCGCGGTGACCAGGCGCGAGAGCTGGCGCACGCGCACGGGAAGGCCGCGGAAGCGCTCAGTAAAGGTGCGATAATGCTGGCGGCAGAGCAGCGTGGTCGGCGCCACCACCGCCACTTGCCGGCCTGTCATCGCCATCAAAAACGCCGCCCGCAAAGCGACTTCGGTCTTGCCGAAGCCGACGTCGCCGCAAATCAAGCGGTCCATCGGCTTGCCGGCGCCGAGGTCGGCGACGACGTCGTCAATCGCCGCCATTTGGTCGTCGGTTTCTTCGTAGGGAAAGCGCGCGCAGAATTCGTCCCACAGCCCTTCGGGCGGCAACACCACTTCGGCCTCGCGCGAAGCGCGCGTCGCGGCGATGCGGATGAGCTCCTCGGCCATGTCCCGGAGGCGCTGCTTCGTGCGCGCCTTGCGGCTTTGCCAGGCGACGCCGCCCAAGCGATCGAGCTGCGCCTCGGCGTCTTCCGAACCGTAGCGCGAGACCAGTTCGATATTCTCCACCGGAAGGTAGAGCTTGTCGCCGCCGGCATAGACGAGGTCGAGGCAGTCGTGCGGCGCGCCCTGCACGTCCAGCGTTTTGAGCCCATCGTAGCGGCCTACGCCGTGTTCCTGGTGAACGATGAGATCACCCGGCGTCAATGCCGCCGCCTCGGTCATCAGGCTCGAGGCCTTGCGGCGCTTGCGCGGCTGCGCCAGGCGATCGCCCAGAATGTCCTGTTCGGCGAGGATGGCGAGCGCCTGAGTTTCGAAGCCACGCTCCAAGGGTAACACAATGATCGCTGGCGCGTTCTGCGGCAGCTTAGCAGCCGCATCCCAGTTCGGCGCGCGGCGCAAATTTTTCACGCCATGGTCTTCCAGCACGCCGGAGAAGCGCTCAGCGGAGCCCTCCGACCAGGCGGCGATCAACACGCGCTTCTTGGCGCGCGCCAAGTCAGCGATGTGTTTGGCCGCAGCGTCAAAGACGTTGGCGTCCGCCGTCTGGCGCTCGGCGCTGAACTCACGCCCTGGCCGGCCGCCAAGGTCGAGCTTGGCTCTCTCGCCGCTGTCGAAGGCGGCAAACCGGCGGAGCGCACGCTTAGCAATGGCGGTGACGAGCCCGGAATCGCTTAAATAAAGCAAAGCCGGCGATGGCGCGCGGAAGGGCGTGGCGCCACGCGACATCGGCGCGGTGCGGCGCGATTCGTAATGGTCCTGCGCGGTCTCCATGCGTTCGTGGATCGCTTCCTCAGCCAAAGCATCGAAGGCGACCAACGCATCTTCGCCCGCATAGTCGAACACCGTTTCGAGCGCGTCATAGAAGAATGGCAGCCATTGCTCGACGCCTTGACGGCGGATGCGTGCGCTGACGCTGTCATACACCGCATCGCTTACCGCGCCGAAACCTTGCGCGAAGCTGGCGCGAAAACGCCGCACGGCTGCGTCGTCGAGCAGCACTTCACTCACTGGCGTCAGCAGCGCTGCATCAAGCGAGCGTTTGGAAATTTGCGTCTCCGGGTCAAAACCGCGAATGGTCTCCAGCACATCGCCAAAGAAATCGAACCGGAGCGGCTCAGGCGCGCCGGGGGGAAACACATCGATCAAGCCGCCGCGCACGGCGAACTCGCCCGCGGCGCGAACGGTGGAGGCCCGCGCGTAGCCGTTGGTGGTGAGATAAGTTTCCAGCTCCGCCATGCTGGCTTCGTCGCCCGTTTTCGCCGCGAACGCGGCGGCGGCCATGCGCGCGCGCGGCGGCACGCGCTGCGCCACTGCCGAAGCCGTCGCTATCACCAGCAACGCCTTGCGCTCTTGAGCCGGGCGACGCGCCAACGCTGTCAGCGCCGCGCATCGCTGCGCCGCCACGCTCGACGCCGGCGAAATGCGATCGTAGGGCAAGGTGTCCCATGCCGGCAGACGCAAGCTCTCCAACTCTGGTGCGAAGAACTTCGCCGCGGCTTCAAAGCGCGCCGCGCGGGTTTCATCGCGCGCCACGAACAACGTGACGCCGCCCCGCTTCAGCGCCACTTCCGACAGCGCAGCCGCGTCGAGCCCTTCGGGCGCGCCGCCGATGGTAAGCGCACCCTTGGCCTGAGCCAGATGGGCGAGTTGGGAGGAGGAGAGCAGGTCTTTCATGCGTCCGGTTTGATGATGGCCAGGCGAAAGGCGCGCAAGCGCGCCATTAGGAGCGTATCGTGATCTGGCGGCGCGGAAGCCGCGCCGGTGATCCAGTCATAGACGTCGTTGTCGGGTGTTTTCAGAAGGCGCTCAAAGGCTTTTAGCTCGCCCTCATCAAGAGTGGCCGAATACTGGTCGGCAAAACCACCGAGAATCAAGTCAATCTCCCGGAACCCCCGGCGCCAGGCGCGGAATTTCAGCCGTTTGCGGCGTTCGTCCATGCGTGGCGGAAATCCATGTCCGAGGGCTGGAAGGCCAAAACCGAAGGGGCCGGGCTATAACCCATTAGGGCGCCCGTGTCAGCGGCGTGCGAGCGAGGCGATGAAGGACATTTCCGACCGGCTCCTGGGCGCCTATCTGGCGCCCGCCCGCGCGCCCAAAGGCGGGCGGCGCGAGGCGATGGAGCTAGCCGCCAAGGTCGCCGGCGGGCCGCTGGCGCGTGACTTAGCCTTCCTCGCACCCCACAGCGCCATCGATCGGCGCCGGCGCGTGCCGATCGCCGAGGCAAATGACGGCGAGATCGCCACCATCGAAGCGGAAGTCGACGCCCACATGCCGGGATTTCGCAACATCCCCTACCGCATCCGACTTCGCGACGAGAGCGGCTTCTTGTCGGTCGCCTATTTTCGTGGCCGTGAAGAGATGTTGAAGCGAATGTGGCCGATCGGCCAGACCCGGCTGGTGAGCGGCACGGTGAACTTCTACGATGGCATGCGCCAGATGCTGCACCCCGACCATGTCGTCGACCCCGCCCGCGGCGAAGCGCCGCCCCCGGTGGAGCCGGTCTATCCCCTTACCGCCGGCCTGCCTGGACGCACGCTAGCGCGCGCAGTGCAGGCTTCGCTCGATACGCTGCCACCCCTGCCGGAATGGCTGGAACCCACTACGGTGAGCGCGAACAAGTGGCCGGCGTTTCGCGATGCGCTGGAAAAACTGCATCGGCCCGAGACGCCAGATGATGTGTCGCCAGAGAGCGCCTACCGCACGCGGCTGGCGTACGACGAATTGTTCGCGCGCCAATGCGCGCTGCGGCTTCGGCGCGCGCATCGGCGGCGCGAGGAAGGCCGCGCGCTCGTCGGCGATGGACGCTTCACGCGAAAGCTGCTCGCCTCCGTCGGTTTTCCCCCGACCAATGCGCAATCCCGCTCGATGGGCGAAATCTTCGACGACATGGCCCAGCCATCGCCAATGCTGCGCCTGCTGCAAGGCGATGTCGGCTCGGGAAAAACGCTCGTCGCCGCGCTGGCGATGGCGCGGGCGGTTGAGGCCGGCATGCAAAGCGCATTGATGGCGCCCACCGATTTGCTGGCGCGCCAGCATGGCGCGTCGATCATGCCGCTGCTGGAGGCGGCCGGCATTTCTTCCGCCGTGCTGACCGGGCGCGACAAGGGCAAGGACCGGAAAGCGATCCTGGAGCGAATGGCCAACGGCGAACTCTCCGTCATCATCGGCACGCACGCGTTGTTCCAAGACGAGGTTGCATTCAAAGACCTCGGCCTGATCGTCATCGACGAGCAACATCGCTTCGGCGTTTCAGACCGCATGCGCATGGTGGCCAAGGGGTTTGCGCCGCACGTTCTGGTGATGAGCGCTACGCCGATCCCACGCACTTTGGCGCTTTCTATCCACGGCGACATGGATTTGTCGGTGTTGGATGAGAAGCCGCCGGGGCGCCAAGTGATCCGCACCGTCGCCATGCCCATCAGCCGGGCCGATGAGGTCGCCGACGCGATCGCGGAAGCCGCCGCGAAAGGCGAGCGGGCCTATTGGGTGTGTCCGTTGATCGAGGAAAGCGAAGCGGTCGACCTCGCCGCCGTCCAGGATCGTTACGAGGCGTTGCGCGAGCGCTTTGGCGATGGCGTGGAGATCCTTCACGGGCGGATGTCGCCCATTTCGCGCGAAGCGGCGATGGATCGCTTCCGTTCCGGCGAGGCGTTTTTGCTCGTCGCCACCACGGTGATTGAAGTCGGCGTCAACGTGGTCGAGGCCACCATCATGGTAATCGAGCACGCCGAACGCTTTGGCCTCGCTCAATTGCACCAATTGCGCGGCCGGGTCGGACGCGGCGACAAGCAAGGCAAATGCGTGCTGTTGTGGAAGCCGCCCCTGGGTGAGAGTGCGAAAGTCCGGCTCGATACGCTGCGCCGCAACGACGACGGTTTTGTAATCGCCGAAACCGACTATAAAATGCGGGGCGCCGGCGACATGCTCGGCGTGCAGCAATCAGGCTTGCCCCCATTCCGCCTGGTCGATCCGGAAACCCATTCGAAGATGCTGGGCGCGGCCGATAAGGAAGCGCGCCTGGCGATCGAGCGCGACCCCGAGCTAAAAACGCCCCGTGGGGAAGCGATCCGCGCGGCGCTGGCGCTGTTTGGCTATGCTGAAGCGGCGGAATTGGCGCGCTCGGGGTGACGACCTTGCAATCTGGCGCATCCTCGGCTTCATCGTCGGCAATGCCCGCCCCCGTCTCTTGCTACATTCGCGCCAAGAATGAAGCGCGCAAGATCGCCGACGTGATCCGCGCGGTGCGGGGATGCGTGGACGAGGTCGTGCTCATCGATAGCGGCTCAACTGACAACACCGTGGCGTTCGCCGAGGTCGAAGGCGCGCGCGTGGTCCAACAGGCTTGGCTCGGCTATGGCGCGCAGAAGCGCTTTGCCGAGGATCAGTGCCGCAACGACTGGCTGCTCTCTCTCGACGCCGACGAAGTCATCACACCAGAATTCGCTGAAGAACTCCGCGCGCTATTCGCAAAGGGCGAGCCACCGCTTTGCGTGTATCAGGTCACCCTCATCAACGCCCCGCCCGTGGGCAAGCCGTGGCGCGGCTTCAACCAACTCTACCGCAACCGGCTGTACGATCGCCGCAAAATTCGCGTGCCCGATCACGCCGCCTGGGATCAGCTCGACATTCCCGTTGGTATGAAGATCGGTAAGCTGCGCGCGCCGATCCTGCATTATTCGATCGCCGACCTTGGGCATCTGGAGGCGAAATTCAACACCATCTCCGGCGTCCATGCGAACGAAGGCAAACTGAAGCCGTTCGGCGTGGCGGCGTTCCGCATGGGGTTCGTCGAGCCGTTTTATTTCTTCAAGCATTACGTCATGCGCGGGCTCTGGCGCGCCGGCTGGTACGGCTTCGCCGTGGCGAAAATCGCCGCGCACGGGCGCTGGCTAAAGGACGCCAAGATGGTGGAAATCCACCTCCGCAACCGCGAGGCCCGGGGGCGCTAACTGGCGCCGCGCGAGTGTTGCTGTACCCAGCCAACGCGCTTAGCCTCCCCTGCATGAGCGACCTATCCTCCGATCCGCTGGTGAGCTGCCAATGGCTGGCGACGCGCCTCGACGCGCCCGACCTCCGCATCCTAGACGCCACCATGTTCATGCCCGGCGATCCGCGTAACGCGAAGACCCTCTTCGCCGAACGCCGCATTCCCGGCGCGCTGTTCTTCGACATCGATGAAATTTCCGATGCCGAGAGCGAACTGCCGCACATGCTGCCGAGGCCAGAGAAGTTCGCCTCTCGCATGCGCAAACTCGGGGTCGGCGACGGCGCGCGCGTGGTTGTCTACGACAATCTGGGCTTGTTCTCAGCGGCGCGGGTGTGGTGGACGTTCCGCACCATGGGCCATGAGGACGTCGTGGTGCTGGACGGCGGCTTTCCAGCTTGGGAAGCGGCGAGCTTGCCGGTTGAAACCGGGCCGCCGCAAAAACGCATGGAACGCCACTTCACCGGCCGCTTCCGGGCCGATCTTGTGCGCAACATAGCCGACACACGCCGTGCACTGGAAGCGGGCCAACAAGTTCTCGACGCGCGCCCCGCCGCGCGCTTTCGCGGCGAGGCGCCTGAACCACGCGCCGGCCTGCGAAGCGGCCATATGCCCGGGGCGCGCAGCGTGCCTGCCTCGACGCTGCTCGACGCGAACGGCCTGATGCGCACGCCCAGCGAACTCGGCGCGATCTTCGCCGCCGCCGGCGCTGATCCGGCCAAGCCGGCCATTTGCAGTTGCGGCTCCGGCGTCACCGCCGCGATCATTGCACTGGCGCTGGCGAGGCTGGGGCGCTGGGACGCCAGCATCTACGACGGCTCGTGGGCCGAATGGGGCGCCCGCGAGGACATGCCCGTTGCAGTGGGCCCCTCATGAGCAAGTTGCCCATCGATCTTTCTAAGCTCCAGCTCGAAACACGCCTCGCTCACGCAGGGCGTGATCCAACGCGCTCGGATCGCGCCGTCAATCCGGCCATCCACCGCGCCACCACGCTGATCACCGACAAGGTTGGCGAATTGTATGACGCGAACAAAACCTACGCGCTGGATGGTATGGCGGTCCAAGAGGCGCTGCGCGAGGCTCTCGTCGCCGTTGAAGGTGGCGCCGGCGCGGTGCTGGCGCCATCTGGCCTAGCCGCGTGCACGCTGGCTATTCTCTGCGTTGCACGCGCGGACGGCGAAATTCTTCTCAGTGATTCCGTCTACAAACCCACCCGGCGGTTCTGCGACCACATGCTGAAGCGGCTTGGCGTCAGCGCGCGCTATTACGATCCCCGCCTTGGTGCGGGCATTGCTGACCTGATCACCGAGCGCACCTGCGCCGTCTTCATGGAATCGCCGGGCTCCCTGACATTCGAAGTGCAGGACGTTCCCGGCATCGTCGCAGCGGCGCGAGCTCGAGGCGTGCCGACGATCATCGACAATACCTGGTCGGCGGGCGTCTATTTCAAGCCGTTCGAGCATGGCGTGGACATCTCAATCCAGGCGCTCAGCAAATACCAGGCAGGCCACGCCGACGCCTTCATGGGCGCGGTGCTAGGCGCGACCGAGCCGTGGGTGAACAGGCTGTGGATGGCCTACAAGGATCTCGGCCTCGGCGCCTCGCCGGACGACGCCTTCCTTGTGCTGCGCGGCATGCGCACGCTGGCGGTGCGGCTGGAGCGGCAATCGGCATCGGCTCTGAAGGTCGCGCGCTGGCTCGAATCGCAGCCGCAGGTCGCGCGTGTCCTTCATCCCGCGCTCGAAAGCTCACCCGATCACGCCCTTTGGCGGCGCGATTTCACCGGCGCCAGCGGGCTGTTTGCCTTGATATTGCACGCGAGGCCGCCCGAGCAGGTCGCGGCGATGCTAGAAAGCCTCGCCCTTTTCGGCCTGGGGTTTTCCTGGGGCGGGTATGAAAGCCTCGCCATTCCGTGCGATCCGCAGATCGTCCGCACCGCCGCGCCCTGGCGCGCCGAGGGGCAAGCCATTCGGCTCTCCATCGGGCTCGAACACCCTGACGATTTGATCGCCGACCTCGCGCAAGCCATGGCGCGACTTGGTTGAGCTGGCGCGCCGGCGAAGATGAAGATGCGTACTGGCAAATCCTAGTCCAGCGTTAGTTGACCCGCCATCGGGGGCTAGACGGGGCCGCTGGGCAATAATATACTTGACTCAGTGACCCACAATCGCTAGATTGGGGTCATGAAACGCGAACCCAAAACCCTAATGGAAGCCATCCGCTACTTCGCGGACCCGGACATTGCCCTTGAAACGGCGGTTGATCTGCGTTGGCCAAATGGCGTGCATTGCCCGACCTGCGGACGCACCGACGTTCGATTCATCGCCACGCGCCGCCTCTGGGAGTGCAAGGAAAAGCATCCGCGCCGCCAGTTCACCGCGAAGGTCGGCACGATCATGGAAGACAGCGCGCTGGGCATCGACATTTGGTTCGCCGCGCTCTGGTCCATCGCCAACGACAAGAACGGCATTAGCTCTTACGAGTTCGCGCGCATGACCGGCATCACGCAAAAGAGCGCGTGGCATGTGCTGCATCGCTGCCGCCTTGCAATGAAGGTCGGCGGTATCGACAAGTTAGACGGCACGATCGAAGTCGATGAAACCTACATCGGCGGCAAGGCGCGCAATATGCACAAGGCCAAGCGCGCGAAGATTGAAAAGCAAGAAGGCGGCCACATGCGCCAGAAGGTCGGCGTTGCTGGCGTACTCAAACGTACGAGCGATCAAGCGCTCAGTCATGTGCGCGTGAAGATCATCGACGGTTACGCGACCACCACCGGCGCCATCCTTCCATTCATCCGTCAGAACGTCGAACCCGGCTCCGAAATCATGGCTGACTCGCTCCCTGCCTATACCGGACTGCGCAAGGACTACATGCTCGAAACGGTGAACCACGTTGCCGAAGAATACGTTCGCGGGCGCGTCCACAATAACGGCATGGAGAATTTCTGGTCGTTGCTGAAGCGGACCCTTGGCGGCACGTATGTCAGCGTTGAGCCGTTCCACCTTTCGCGCTACCTTGACGAACAAGCGTTTCGTTTCAACGAGCGCAAGGCGACCGGTGGCGAACGCTTCCGCAAGCTGGTGTCGCAGATCACCGGGCTTCGCCTGACGTGGAAGGAATCAACCGGATATGCCGACGCGGGAGCCGCCTAGCTCAAAAGGAAAAGGCAAGGCAGAGGGAAGCGCCGCGCCAAAGGGTGAGACACCCATGGCGCGCTTTCGCTCGGTCGCGGCGAGCGTTGTTAGGGCGCCGCCCGACAAGGTGCGGGCGCTGGAGCGTCAAGCAAAGCGGAAACGCGAAAACCCCTAGCCTGTGCGGCTATTTGCTTTCGCAAGTTGCTCGCTCGCCCATTCTTCGCGAAAAGCCATGATGCTCGGCTGGTTTAGAGTCTCGATCAACTTGGCCACCGGCACCACGATGGCAATACCGGTGTTCATCTCGCCAACTGCAGCAGTGGTTTTCACGCCGACAAGTTCCCCAGCATGGGTCACCGCATAGTAGCCGTGAACCATGCCTAGCAAGTAATGCATCTGCTTAGGTGCTGACTGCCCAATGCGCCGCGTATTAGGCCTCGCGCCCATGTGTACAAATACCGGCGACCCCGACAATCCGCCGATTGAACGAACTTCGATCAAGTAGGCGTCGATATAACCCACATCGGTTGGTACCGGCTCATGCCGCATGGCCGCAATATTGCCTATGCGGGCGATCGGAATGTTCATGGTCTCGCCGATGTGGTTGAACAACATTCCGGCAATGACGACTTCGTCGCCAATGCCTATGTTCTCCTCCACTATCGCTTCGTCACTGGCGAAATCCTCAGTCATAACCCAGGTAATGGGGTCGTCGGGAACGACCTTTGGCAACGTTGATAGTGCCACATCAATGTAGTTGCGGTTTGGTTCGTGGTCGGGGTGCTTCAGAAAGCCGGACTTGGGAACTGAAAACAGATGAAAGCCGCCGCCGGCTTTGATGACCCGCACCCAGATTTGTTCTCCATGTATTTGGTCGATAACATGCAGTGCGGTGATGACGTGAGGCACACCCAATGTCTTGGTAGCGACCAAGACGCAAAAGCCCGTCCCGTACGGCACAAACTCTTGGCGTTCGTTCACGAGGCCAATGAACGCAACGCAATTGACGAATTCGTCCCTCACGCGCATCGCGGCAACGCGCTCCCAGAGCCACAAAGGAAACAGCCTCACGGCTCATATCCCTTGGGGTCCACTGAGTCTAGTAAGTTGATCCCGGCCGTGTCTATCGCGGCACTCCCGGGCGCTTGCGCCGCCGTGCCAACAAATGCGGGCGGCGCAAATTCCTGGCGCTATTGTTTTTCCACCATGGTGACGATTTGCGGTTCGCTCGCGCTTTTGAGTTCGAAGGTCACGCTATCGCCCACCGCAATCCCTTGCAGGATCGCCCCGTCCTCGGCCGTGAACTGCATGGACATAGCCGGCCAGCTGATCGCGGCGATCGCCTCGTGGTCGAGCGAGATCGTGCCGGCCGTCGCATCGACCGCGGTCACCGTGCCGATCGCACGGATCGGACCTGCGACTGCGGCCGGCTCGCTCATCTCCATTGCGCCCATGTCTTGCTTGGCGGGCGCGGTCGTTTCCTGCGCACAGGCCGCGGCGGTCGCGGCGAGGAAGCCGGACGCCACGAGAGCGATCAATTTCCCCTTCATGTTGGTTCTCCTGCTTGCTTGCCGATCCGAACTTGAAACGAAGCGAGCGCTTGGCGCCCAAGGCCGCGGCGGCGGATCAGAAAATACGCCGCGGGAATGACAAACAAGGACAGAAGCGGCGCCGTGAGCATGCCCCCGACCATGGGCGCGGCGATGCGGCGCATAATTTCCGCGCCGGCGCCGCCGGTCCACAAAATTGGTATCAAGCCGGCGAGGATCACCGCGACGGTCATCGCCTTGGGCCGCAAGCGCAGCAGCGCGCCTTCGCGCACGGCTTCGGCGACGATCTCTGGTGTGATCACAACGCCGCGTTCTTCGCGCTCCTTGAGCGCGTTCTTGAGATAGATGAGCATGATAACGCCGAACTCCGCCGCGAGCCCGGCAAGCGCGATAAAGCCGACCGCCACCGCCACCGAGAAATCGTAGCCCAATGCATAGACAAGCCAGACGCCGCCGGTGAGCGCAAAGGGCAGCGAGACCATCACAATCGCCGCTTCGTCCAGGCGGCGGAAGATGAGATAGAGCAGGACGAAAATGATGGCGATGGTCGCCGGCCCCACAATCGTCAGCCGCTCGGCGGCGCGCTGCAAATACTCGAACTGCCCCGAATAAGCGAGGCTTACGCCGGCGGGCAGCTGCACTTGGCTGGCCACGGCGCGCCGCAGATCGCGCACGACGGAAGCGAGATCGCGCCCGCGCACATCGACATAGACGTAAGCTGAAAGCCGCCCGTTCTCGCTGCGGATCATCGAGGGTCCGTCGGCGATGGTGAGAGTCGCGACTTCTCCTAGCGTGAGGCGGAGGCCCGTGTCCGTCACGATGGGCAGCGCAATCAGCCGCTCCAGCGAGTCGCGGATTTCGCGCGGATAGCGCAAGCTGATCGGATAGCGCGCACGCCCATCGACCACTTCGCCGATTGTCTCGCCACCGATGGCGCCGGAGACGATTTCTTGCACATCGGCGATGTTGAGCCCGTAGCGCGAGGCCGCGAAGCGATTGATGTCGATATCGACATAACGCCCGCCCGACAACCGTTCCGAGATCGCGGAGGAAACCCCGGGCACGCCGCGAGCGGCGGCTTCGACGGCGCGCGCGGCCGCATCGATCGACGCCAAGTCCGGCCCGCTCACCTTGATTCCGATCGGGCTCTTCACGCCCGTCGCCAGCATGTCGATGCGGTTGCGGATCGGCGGCACCCAGACATTGGTGAGACCCGGCACCCGGACGACGCGGTCGAGTTCCTCGATGATGCGCTCGGGCGTCATGCCGGGACGCCATTGCGACCGGGGCTTCAGCTGAATCGTGGTCTCGAACATTTCCAGCGGCGCGGGGTCGGTGGCGGTCTCGGCGCGCCCAGCCTTGCCGAACACGCTTTCGACTTCCGGCACGGTGCGGATCAGCCGATCCGTCACTTGCAGCAAGTCGGACGCTTCCGCCGCCGACAAGCCCGGCAGCGCCGTTGGCATGTACAAGAGATCGCCTTCGTCCATCATCGGCATGAATTCGCCGCCGAGGCGCGAAAGCGGGAGCGCCGTGGTTGCGAAGGCAAGGGCCGCAATGAGCAGAACAAACCGCGGCTTGGCGAGCGTGAAGTCGATGGCCGGCTGATAGAGGCTGGCTAGGAAACGGTTGATCGGGTTGGCGTCTTCGTGCGGAATCTTGCCTCTGATCCAGAACCCTATCAGCACCGGAATCAGCGTCACCGCCAGCGCGGCGGAGGCCGCCATCGCATAGGTTTTAGTGAAAGCCAGCGGCGCGAACAGCCGCCCCTCCTGCGCCTGCAGCGTGAACACCGGCACGAAAGAGAGCGTGATGATGAGCAGGCTGAAGAACAGCGCCGGGCCCACTTCAATGGACGCCTCGGTGATGACGCGCCAATGATCGGCGCCTTGTGGCATCTCGCCGTCGTGTTCCACGCGCCAGCGTTCGAGCTTCTTGTGCGCGTTCTCGACCATGACGATGGCAGCGTCGACCATCGCGCCGACGGCGATGGCAATGCCGGAAAGCGACATGATGTTAGCCTCGACGCCTTGCAGACGCATGATCAGGAACGCGGTGGCGACGCCCAGCGGCAGCGTGACGATCGCCACCAGCGCCGAGCGCAGATGGAAAAGGAACAAGGCGCAGACCAGCGCCACGACGATAAATTCCTCGGCGAGCTTGTGGGTGAGATTTTCGATAGCGCGGTCGATCAGCGACGAGCGGTCATACGTGGTAACGATCTCGACGCCTTCGGGGAGGCTGCGCTTGAGTTCATCCAACCGCGTGCGCACGGCCTCGATCACTTCGCGCGCATTGGCGCCGGCACGGATCACCACGACGCCGCCGGCGACCTCGCCTTCGCCATTCAGTTCGGCGATGCCGCGGCGCATTTCTGGGCCGATCTGCATCCAGGCGACATCGCCCAGCGTAACCGGAATGCCGTTCGCGCCGAGACCCAGGGGGATGGCGTTGAAATCCTCGATCGTGCGCAGATAGCCCGAGGCGCGCACCATGTGCTCGGCCTCGCCCAGCTCGACGACCGCGCCGCCTGCCTCTTGGTTGGCGCCGCGTACGGCTTCGGCTACGCGGCCTTGCGAAACCCCGTAGGCGGCCATGCGTTCCGGATCGAGCACAATCTGGTATTGCCGCACCATGCCGCCGATCGAGGCGATTTCAGCAACGCCAGGGACGGTCTTTAGTTCGAAGCGCAGCAGCCAATCTTGCAGGCTGCGCAATTGGCCAAGATCATGCTGCCCTGTGCGATCGATCAGAGCATATTGGAACACCCAGCCGACGCCGGTGGCGTCGGGTCCGAGCGATGAGCGCGCGCTTGCGGGCAAGCGGCCTTGCACTTCGTTCAAATATTCAAGCACGCGCGAGCGCGCCCAATAGAGATCGGTTCCGTCCTCGAAAATCACGTAGACGAAGCTGTCCCCGAAGAACGAATAGCCGCGCACGGTGCGCGCGCCGGGGACCGAGAGCATGGTCGTCGTGAGCGGATAGGTGACCTGGTTCTCGACGATTTGCGGCGCCTGGCCGGGATAGCTCGTGCGGATTACAACTTGCACGTCGGAGAGATCGGGCAGCGCATCGACCGGCGTCGAGCGGACCGCCAGCGCGCCGGCGATTGCGAGCGCCAAAGTCGCCAGCACGACCAGGAAACGGTTGGCGACAGACCAGCGGATGAGCGCGGCGATCATCGCGGCGCTCCGGTATTGTTGATCTCTTCGACCACGTACGCAGACCCCGATTGCCGGAAACGGAACGCCACCTGATCCCCAACACGAAGGCCGTTGGCGAGTTCAGCGCGTGCGAAGCTGAATTGCATCGACATCGCCGGCCAATTGAGGCTTGCGACTGGTCCGTGCGCGATAGTGATATTCGCGCCACTAATGGCCGTGACGCGTCCGGACGCGGCATGCAATGTCGCGGCGGCTTCGTCTGGTGCGGCGCTGGAGGCCTGCAAGCGCTCAAGCGCGCCGGAAAGACTGGCCTCGGAATCAATCAAGAATTGGCCCGAGGCGACGACGCGTTGACCTTCGCTCAGTCCGCTTCGGATTTCGACGTTGTCGTCGCTTTGGCGACCGAGCTGAACTTCGGTCGGCGCGTAGCCGCCGTCGTTCGCCACGATCACCATGGTCCGCGTTCCGGTGCGGATCACCGCTTCCGTCGGCACGAGGAGCACGGCGCGCGCGTCGCCATCCTCGATCCGTACTTGCGCACTCATGCCGGGACGCAAGCGGCCTTGCGGGTTGGGCAACGCGATCCGCACCTCGATCGTCCGCGTCGCCGCATCCGCTGCCGGCAGTACGCTTTCGATGCGGCCTTCGAGCGTCTCGCCCGGATAGGCCGGCAAGGTCGCAATCGCGCGTCCGCCATGGCGCGCCGCGCCAGCATCGGCTTGCGGCACGGAAACGATGAGCCAAATCGGCGAGAGTCCGCTGATCGTGGCGAGCGGCGCGCCGGGCATGACCGTCATCCCCTGGCGCACGTCGAGCGCCGTGATCGCGCCCGCGATTGGCGCTGTCACCGTAAACACCGGCCGCGAAACCCCATCCTGCTCGACGCGTTCGATCAAAGAGGCCGGCATGCCGAGCATGGTGAGCCGACGGCGCGCGGCTTCGGCGATGTCCCCGCCGACGCTGCGGACGGCGAGATATTCCGCTTGCGCCGCAGCCCATTCCGGCACGCGAATATCGACGATCGCCACGCCGGCTTCAACCACGTCGCCGACCGCGCGGCGATGTGTGTGCTCGACGAAACCACCGGTGCGCGCCTGCACGATCGCGACATTGCGTTGGTTGAACGAGATGACCCCCGCTGCGGTGACCGATCGCGCCACCGAAGCGCGTTCGACGCTCGCCAGACGAACGCCCAGATTCTGCGCAACGCCCGGATCGATGCGCACGCCGGCCTCGCTCGGCGCCTCGTCGGCGTAGCGCGGCACGAGCTGCATATCCATGAACGGCGATTTTCCCGGCGCATCGAAGTGTTGCGCAGGGACCATGGGGTCGTACCAATAGAGCACGCGGCGGCCCGCGTCCTCGGTCGCAACCGGGCTCGTGCCATCGTTGGCGTTCGGGCGTTGCGCCCCGGCCCAATAGCCGCCAGCCGCGGCGGCAAGCGCAACAACGGCGACCCCAATCGCAACGAATGCAATGCGCGGTTTGGCTGCTTCACTCATGGTGCGACTCCGCCATATTGCAATGTGAGCGCCGCGCCCAAGGCAGCGATGCGTTCTTCGAGATCGAGAACATCCATCTCGGCTTCGAGGGCTTGGCCGCGCGCAGCGATCAGGATGGCGATGGTCTGCGTCCCCGCGCCATAGGCGGCCCCCGCCGCTTCCGCGCGACGCCGCGCCAGAGGCAGGCGGGTGTCGCGGGCGCGTACGAGATTGGCGGCAAGCGCCTGGTGTTCAGCGAGGCGCGCTTCAAGCATGGCGAGGTGCTCACGCTCAGCGGCAGCGCGCTCGGCGCCGACCCGGTTCACATCCGCGCGGCGGGCGCCAATCACCGGGCCTTGACGCCAAGGCTGCAAGATCGGCAAGCCGATGCGCAGTTCGACGGAGGCCATGTCGTCAAGTTCAGGCGCACGCCGCCCATAGGAGGCCTCCCAGGACCAATCCGGCCAGCGCTCGGCGCGCGCAATCCGGAGGTCGGCCTCGGCGGAGTCGCGTTCAGAGTTGAATGCCGCAAGCGCGGGATGGTGTTGGATATGGTCGCGCAACAGCGCCGGATTGATCGCGAAGGTAGGCGCGTCGTCGTCCAAAACCGTGTCGGCGGCGCTGCCCAGCCAGCGGCGCAATTCCGCGCGGGTCGAAACAAGTGCGGCCCGCGCCTCTTCCTTGCGATCCTCGACGCGCGCGGCATCGATCTCGGCTGCCAGCGCGTCGTCAACGCCGGCGCCGCCTGCGGCGAGGCGCGCGCGTGCGGCCTCGGCGGAGGCGCGCGTTTCTACGGTGAGCCGCCCGAGCACCGCGAACCGTCGCTCAGCGTAATAGAGCTTGATCCAAGCATCAGCCGCGCCGAGCTGCGCCTCGAGACGCGCGATTTCAAGGACGGCGCCGGCGCGCTCGATTTGGGCGTCTGCGCCAGCGCGTCGGGCGCGGCGCGCGGCGCCGCTCGGCATCTCTTGCATGATGCCGACGCGGCTCATCGTCATCTCGTCGCGACCGAGCCGATAGCGGTCGGGGCCGGTCACCGGCACATTGTCATAAGCGAGCACGAGTTCGGGATCGGGCAGCCGCCCGGCCGCCCGGCGTTCGCGGCGCGCGACCTCGACGCCCAAAGCGCCGGCTTCGATCGTCGGACCGTCGGCGCCCGCTTGCGCGACCGAATCGGAAAAACTCAAGTCTTGGGCGTGTGCGCTCGGCGCCAAGCCAAGCGCGCAGCACAGCAGCCACGCTTTGCGCATATCTAACTCCGGGAAAGCGAACAAATCGCAGGCGCACGCGCGCTAAATGCGCGCGAACGCCTTCATTCCGAGGTCAGATGGTTCGCGGAGGGCGGAAGAGTTCTTGCAGCGGCCCGCTCGGCGGCGAGGGCTCGCCGACGACCGGCTCGTCTACTCGCATTGGCGG
>JANNFH010000082.1:0-3103 GCA_031379565.1 Alphaproteobacteria bacterium | reverse complement strand
ACCAGAGCGCAAACGTCGATTCGATCAGCGCCTGAGCGCTGACCATGAGCAGCATCACCAGCACAAAGCGCGCCAACACAGGACGCGACTCGAGCAAAGAAAGGCGGTTCACGTGAGGCTGACCGGCAACACGGCGCGAATGCGGCGACAGCGTTTCGTCAAACAGCAACAACGCACCCAGCGCAGCCGCGAGCGCGAAGGCGCAAGCAACATAGCATACCCGCTCAAAGCCGGAGGCGTCGGGTTCACCGCCGGCCAAGAATGCGCCGAGCGCGGGGCCGGCGATGAAGCCAAACGCAAACGCCGCGCCGAGCAAACCCATGTTGCGCGCGCGCGTCTTGTCGTCCGCCAGATCGGCAGCCGCCGCGAACGCCGCGCCGATTTGGCCGGCCATCAGGCCGCCGAACAGGCGCGCGGCGAACATCATCTCAATCGACTGCGCGTGCGCTAGGACAAGGTAGGAAAGCGCAGCCCCAACCAAGCCGGTGATCAGCACGGGCTTGCGCCCGATGCGATCACTCAGACGTCCCCATAGCGGCGCGGCGATCAATTGCCCCAGCGAATAGGCGCCCATGGCGATCGTCACCGCGGTAGGTCCGGCCCCTACATGCAGGGCCAAAAACGGAAAGATCGGCAAGAAAACGCCAAAGCCAGCCATGCCGACCAGCACCACGCCAATCAAAGCCGCGAGCGAACGGTTGGGCGAAACAGTCACGCATAGGGCAGTAAGGCAAAGGGGCGATAAGACAATGGGACAAACGCCCACACCGCCGCGTGTGTGGTTGCCCTACGCCGCGACGCGAATGGGCGCTGGTGCGTTTGGGTTGAGAAAAGGGCGAAGGTCAGCCCAGGGGATGGTCACCTCGGCGCCGCCCAGAGCGTAGGGACCGCCAAAGGAGTAAGGCGGAAACAACAGCACCAAGCCTTGCTCCGTGATCAGCCAAAGATGCGGCTTGGTAGCGCTTTCGCGCACGTCGCGCTCGGGCGGATTAAAATCATAATCACTAAATTGGCGCGCAATGTCGCGCACAGCGCGCGCAGCGATGAAATCCTGCCAACGCGTGTCGGCGCGAAAAACGTCAACCTCTCGCAGCGCCTGGCCGGTGTGCATCAGCACGGTTACGGCCTTGATGGAATTGCTTGGATGCGCGGCGCCCAAGGTGTCAGAGCTCATATCGAAGCGAACCGATATGATTTCGGGTCCCGCGTAGGCGATGTGATAATCGACGACCTCATTGGTCGCCTCTTCCAGGCCGAATTGCGGCTGCTGCGCCACCAGCGCATTGAAACGCTGAATCTCGGGCGTCTGTTCGCCGTCAATGCGCGGGAATCGAATATCGCGCAAAATCGCCGACGGCGCTTCATCGCCTAATCCACTGGCGGCGGCGATCTCTGCCGTCACCGGGTTGGCGTCGACCAATTCCATTCGTTGAAAGGTGTAGCCGCCAATCTCTTGCACCGCGTTGCGCGCTTCGGCGGCGCGCGAACGGAATCCCCCTTCGAGGCAAGCCACCTGCTCAACGTCAGGCTGCGCATCCAGTTCTAGAATACCGCATTCAACGCGCTGCGCGGCACGCCAACGCTGCTGGTTTCGCGCCAGCATTTCCGCGCCCGCATCGGAAACCTCGGCCGCCTCCGCGACCAGAGTTTCACGGATCTGGCCGTCAATCTCCGAGAGCGTGCGGTTGGCGCAGACGCTTTGTGCAAACGCATCGCCGCCTTCAGCGCACGGATCAAGCGCGGCGGCCAAACGTTGCTGCGGGGTCCCGCCGTGTTTGGCCTTGCCCGCGCCGCCATCGCCACAGGCAACGAGCAGCAAGCTGGCTAAAGCTGCGCTGACAGCAACGATTGCGCGCGCCGGCATCGGCATCGTCCTCTTGAATCCCCTGAGGGGTTTGCCACAGAACTATAGCCTCGTCACGGCCCGTCATGCGCAACACACCCATGACGCGAACCGCGCGCGCAGCTAGATGTTGCCCCATGCCCGTATCGGCCCACTACTTGCCAGAGCCCCTGTTCCAGAACCTTGGGCCGGACTTCGCCGATCCGGTCCAGGCGGCGAAATTTCCATTGCGAACCCCCCGTTGGCGCAACCAAGCGTGGGCGGAACGGGTAGGGCTCGGCGCGCTCGACGCAGGCGAATGGGAACGCCATTTCGCCTGCTTCGAGCCTTTGCCTAGCAACATGCCGCAGCCGCTGGCGATGCGCTATCATGGCCACCAGTTCCGAACCTACAATCCAGATATTGGCGATGGGCGTGGCTTTCTGTTCGCGCAATTGCGCGACGATTCGGGGCGACTGCTTGACCTCGGCACGAAGGGCTCGGGCCGGACGCCGTATTCTCGATCCGGCGACGGACGCCTGACGCTCAAGGGCGGCGTTCGCGAAATACTGGCGGCGGAGATGCTTGAAGCGCTCGGCGTCTACACGTCGAAAGCACTTTCGCTGTTCGAGACCGGAGAACAACTCACGCGGGGCGATGAACCTTCGCCAACACGATCTTCCGTGCTGGTGCGGCTCTCGCACAGCCACATCCGCTTTGGCACGTTCCAACGGCTCGGGTTCATCGGCCGGGCCGATCTCCTAAACCAGCTGGTCGAGCACGCCATCGCCGAATATTACCCCCAACATGCGGGACTGAGCGGCGAGGCCAAAGCGGCGGCGCTCTTGGGCGAAGCGACGGAGGCCAGCGCGCGCCTTGCGGGCAGCTGGATGGCCGCGGGATTCGTTCACGGCGTCTTGAACACGGACAATCTTACGATCACCGGCGAAAGCTTCGATTACGGCCCGTGGCGGTTCACGCCGACCAGCGATCCTGGTTTCACCGCCGCCTATTTCGACCACGGCGCGCTCTATGCTTTCGCCCGCCAACCCGAGGCAGTGTCGTGGGCGCTGGCTCAACTTGCCGGCGCGTTGAGCCTGGTGTGCTCAATTCCCATGCTTGAGGCGGAACTTGAGCGGTTTGCGCCCGCCTACCAGTTGGCGTTGCGCCGAGCCATGTTCGCTCGGCTTAACCTCGCCGCAGGCCGGTTAGCCGCGGACCTCGATTTCTTGCAGCTCCTGTTCGCTTGGCTGACGGAGAGCCAAGCTGCCTGGGACCAGT
>JANNFH010000005.1:0-14075 GCA_031379565.1 Alphaproteobacteria bacterium | reverse complement strand
CAGGCCCCATTCGGCGCTCGGCAACGCCACACCCAAGGAGTACGCGGACAGATTCAGGCTTGCCGACATGGCCGCCTGAAGCCATCACATCAACCCAAGGACTCTCCCCAAACGCGGAGGTAAGTCGGGGCTCAGGTCATTTCCTATAAATTGGTAGTCTACTCAGGCGATTAGTTGAATCCTACTGCTTGGTCCAGATCGCCCTCCCGCACCCAAAAAGTGTGCTCAAGATCAAAAACGGCCCCGCTGGAAACAGCGGGGCCGTTTGCTTGTCAGCCCTTCGCGCTCACCAGCACGTATTGCTTCGTCGTTAGCGCATCGAGTCCGCCGCCGGAGAGTTTGGACAGCACCCAACGCATGTCGCCCGCTTTCGGCGGCTGTGCGTTCGCGCATGTGACCAGCGCCAAGCCGCCGCGCGTGGCGAGATCGATGGCTGTGTCGCGGACGAAGAAGCGCAGATGCGTGCGGTCGAGCAGGCCGGCGTCGCGATAGCGAAAGTCGCCCTTGAGGAATAAATCGCGGATGAATTTGTAGTGGCGGATATTCGGGATCGAGATGATCAGCCGCCCGCCGGGCCGCAACAATTTCGCGATCCGCTCCACCATCGCCCAGGGATCGACGAGGTGTTCGAGCACGTCGAGGCAGAGCGCCAGATCGAGCGAGTCCGCGGGGATTTCCGCTTCGAAAGTCGCTGCCTCGGCGTTTCCTTCCCACAGACGATCAAGCTGCGCGCGCGCTATCGCGGCGGCTTCGCGGTCAAGTTCGAGCCCGCCAGCCCATTCCACGCGCCGGAGCTGTTTCACCGCCGCAATCGTCGCGCCGGCGCCGCAGCCGAGCTCCAGAACGCGGGCGCAGCGTTCTGGCAGAAACGGCAGAATCTCGGTGCGTGCGGTGCCATGATAGCGCGAGGTCATTGCAAGCCTTCGTGCGCGAGCGCGCTTTCCCCGTGCTGAAATGCAAGCGCGCCGTCGAGCGAGCCTTGGTAGCGCTCCAAGCGCGCCTTGGCGCGCATCAGCCTCGCCAGCCGCGCCTTTCCGGAGAAGCGTTTCACCCAAGTCTCATGATCTGATTCCACACCATACTTCGCGAACACATAAAAGCGCGACCACGCCTGGTGCCAGCGCGATTTGTAGATTGCGCCCGGCGTCCGTCGGCTAGATCCGCCTCGGACGTGTCGCATCTGCGCGTCCTCAGCGAACACAATCTTGGCGCCGCTGTCGATGACGCGGCGGCAGAGGTCGTTGTCCTCCCAGAAGAGAAAGATCTTCGGATCGAAACCGCCGAGCCGATTGAACGCCTCGCGCCGCACGAGCATAGCCGCGCCGGAGAGCACAGAGCAGGCGCCTGCGCGCGGCGGGTTGATCGGGGAATGAGTGAGCGCAAACACGCGCCCGTCAGGCTCAATCAGCTTCGGCCCAGCAAGCACCGCTTGGGGCGCCGCCAGCAACGCCGCCTTCAACCGAGCGGGGGCTTCTGGGGCAAACTGAACGTCGGGGTTCAACAGCAGGCAATCGGGCGCCTCGGCGGCGGCGACGCCGCGGTTCAGGGCTCGGCCGTAACCTTCGTTTTTCTCATTTTCGAGCACGCGCGCTCCGGCGCGTTTGGCAATCTCAACGCTTTGATCGGTGGAGGCGTTATCGACCACGATGGCGCCAAGGCCGGCCGCGCGCACGCTTTCGAGGCAGGCGGGCAGCACCGCGGCGCTGTTGTGCGCGACAATTACCGCAAGCATCTCCGCCGACATCACAGCCCTCTTCGCCCGCTTCTAGCAGCAAAGCGCGCGCGAATTGAAAGGGTGGTCCGGAATCTCCCTTGGTTCGCTCGCGCATTTGTGTGCTCGCCAAGGGGTTCACGCTTGCGGACGCCAAGGAAGCGGCTGAGGCTGCGGCGCGCGCCCGAGCGAGCGGGGGCGGAATCGGTTAAGCGACGCAAATTGCGCATGAATGCGACCAAACCCAGTGCAGCTGCGACGGACGGCGCCCGCTCGGCCCTGGTTTTGGCTAGGTTGGCGCCATGAGCGGCGCGAGGCGCGCGAGCGCAGACAATAGCGACATGGCCCCCGGCCGCATCTTGTCAGGCCACCCCGGTTGGACCAGGTGGGGTGCTCATTTCGCGTTTTGGCTGGTTTATTTCGTCCTCCGGACCGCCGCGGCGGGCGGCGATCCGCCGCCCGATTGGGGCGCCTTCCCGTTCCTCATGAACCGAGCGCTTTCGGTCGCGACCTATTTCGCGCTCACGGGCATCCTGCTCGCCGCTATTGCCGGCCCCCGGGCGACGCGCTCCAATAGCACGCGCAATTGGAGCCTCGTGCTCGGCGCGCTGGCGCTTGCACCGCTCACCCAGTTTGCCGAACAATTCTGGCCGGGCATTCTCGCCGGCGTCACGCCGCAGCCTTATCCCTTCGTAAGCTATCTGTTCCAGTTCGGCTGGGCGTTGCCGCTCTGGGGGCTGATGCAGGCGTTGCTCGGCTACCATTTCGAGGCGGTCGAACAAGCGCGCGCCGTCTCGCGCGCGCAATCCTTGGCCTATGACGCACAATTGCGCATGCTGCACTACCAGATCAATCCGCATTTCCTGTTCAACACCTTGAATGCGATTTCGACGCTCGTGCTCGATGGTCGCACGCAGCAGGCTGAAGACATGCTGATGCGGCTCGCCGGCTTTTTGCGTTACTCACTCGATCGCCAGCCCACGGAACTCGCCGCGCTTTCGAAGGAGCTGGAGGCGCAGCGCAGGTATCTTGAAATCGAACAAACCCGCTTCGGCGACAAGTTGACCGTCCGCTTTGCGATCGAACCGGGGTTGGAAAATGCGCGCCTGCCCAGCCTTATTCTGCAACCCATTCTGGAAAATGCGATCAAGTACGCGGTAACGCCGCGCGTCGAAGGGGGCTGCATCGACGTATCGGCGTATCGCGACAATGGCCTTCTGCGGGTGTGTGTCGAGGACGACGGTCCGGGCTTGCCGCCCGAGGATGCGCCGCGGCGGCGCCTTGGCGTCGGGCTTGCCAATGCACGTGAACGTTTGGAGCTCATGTATTCCGGCCGCGCCGGTCTTTCGGCTCGCAACCGCGAGCCCCATGGTTGCCGTGTCGAAATCTGGTTACCTTTAGAGGAGGAACGTGTTGGGCGAAAATTTGCGCCTATTGTTGGCTGACGATGAGCCGCTGGCGCTTCGGCGCCTGCGCTTGGCGTTGTCCAATATCCCCGATGTTGAGGTGGTCGGGGCCGCAAGCGACGGCGCGCAGGCGATCGACGCTATGCGTGAACTGAGGCCGGACGTCGTGCTGCTGGACATCAAGATGCCGCTTGCGAACGGTTTTGAAGTGGCCAACGCAGTGGCGGAAGCAGGCGGGCCGGCGGTCATTTTCGTCACCGCGTTTGATTCCTATGCCCTGCAGGCCTTTGAAACCTCTGCGGTCGATTATCTGCTGAAGCCGGTGGAGTTCGATCGTTTGGCTTGCGCCCTCGACCGCGCGCGCGAGCGCCGCGCCGCCGCGGACGCGGGGCGGCGCGCCGAGAAATTGGCCGAGGTGCTGGAGACGTTGCAACGTGAGGCCACCAGCCGGGAAGGCCCCCAATACGATCGCGAATTCTGGATACGCGAACGCGGGCGGTTCCTCCGCGTACCGGTCGTCGATGTCGATCGCATCGAGGCGGAGCGCGATTACGTGCGGCTCTATTGGGAGGGGCGGACTCTGCTTTATCGCGAAACCATGTCTCACCTGGAAGAGCGTCTTGACCCCGACGTGATGCTGCGCGTGCACCGTTCCGCCTTCGTCAATTGGGCGCGCCTCAAAGCCGTGCACCGCGACCCCAACGGCCGTTTGCTGGCCATCCTCGACAACGGCGATGAGGTGCCGGTGAGTCGCGCCTACGCCCAGCGCGTCATGGCGGAGATGAAAACGCGCACGGCCTGAACCGCACCTGCGCTTTAGCTGCGCCAGCGTGCGAAGATCGCCGTGGGCAACAGCAAATCACGCTCGTAATGGGGCAGCGCCATTTCACCGATTTCCCATGCGCCTGGCGCGCCGAAAAAGCTATCCTGCGCCGCTTGGCCCAAAGCGATGAAAGAGAGCCGCACCGCATACAAGGTGGCGATGAAAAAACCGCGTGAACTCGAAACCTCGTTCGGGTCGGCTCGAAGCAAGCTTTGGCACAGGCGCAGCAATTCCGGCAGATCGTTTTCGAGCCGCCACGTCTCGTTGTTCGGCCCACGCCCGAATTTTGGCGGGTCGAGTATAATGCCGTCGTACCGCCGGCCGCGTTTGACCTCCCGGCGTACGAAGGTTAGCGCATCATCAGCGATCCAACGGATGGGCGCGTCGCCCAATCCCGCCGCTAGTTGATTCTCGCGGGCAAAGCCGATGGCTTTCTTGGAGGCGTCGACATGGGTGACTTTCGCCCCCACCGATGCGCACGCGAGGCTTGCGAGGCCGGTATAGCCAAACAGATTGAGCACTTCGGCTTGGGTTTGCTCCGTGCGGGCGCGGAGGCAATCGCGGGCGAAACGCCAGTGCACCGAATGTTCGGGAAAGAACGCGAGGTGGCGGAACGGCGTCGCTCGAGACACGAAGGCAAGGTCATTCCAGCGTAATGGCCAGGTTTCGGGCAGTGGGCGATTGAACCGCCAACGGCCGCCTTCCTCGTCGTCCGCCGCGGCGGCGGCGAATACGCCGTCCGCTGCCTCCCATTCGGCCGCGGCGCGCGCGGGCGACCAGAGCGCCTGCGGCTCGGGCCGTACGAAACGGTAGGGTCCGACTTGCTCAAGCTTGCGCCCGTCGCCGGAATCGAGGAGCCGGTAGTCCCGCCAATCGTCGGCAACCAGGATTGTGGGGTCAGGCGCGCGCGCCGTCATAGCCTCGTCTCCGCCACAGATCGTACGCCATCACTGCCGTCGCCACCGCCAGATTCAAACTGTCGGCGCGCCCGCGCATCGGCAGCCGCGCCAGCACATCGCAGGCCGCCTCCATCTCCGCGGGAAGGCCCGATTGCTCGTTACCCATCAGCAGCACGGCGCGGGCGGGCGCGGCGGCGTCCGCAGCCAACGTCTCACCCTTGAGCGAAGCGCCGATGAGGCTTGCCCCGCGTTCTCGCTTGAACGCCAGTAATTGCTCGAACGAAGCGCGCGCGAGCTTCACTGCGAAGATTGACCCCATGCTGGCGCGCACCGCTTCTACGGCAAACGGGTCGCAGCTCGCGCCGACGAGCACAACGCCGCCGGCGCCAACGGAATCGGCGGTGCGGATGATTGTTCCGAGATTGCCGGGATCGCGAACTCCCTCGAGCGCGATAACGAGTTCGCCATCAAGGCCTCCAAGCGGCGCCTCGTCCTGGCGATAGGCGCCAATTAATGTTTGGGGATTTTCACGCTTGGCGATGGCGGCGAGAATGGCTTCGCTGGTCTCGATGCAGCGAACGCCTCGGCGCTCCGCCTCTGCGATCAGCGCAGCGATGGCGGGGCGCTCAAGCGCCGCTCGGGAAAACGCCAACACCTGAGGCCAGTTGCCGAGCTCGGCGGCCTCGCGCGCCAGGCGCGCGCCCTCGGCCAGGAACAGCCCGGTTTCGGCGCGGCCTTTCTTGGCGTGCAGCGATTTCAGCGTCTTGATCAGCGGATTGGACGCGCTCGTGATTGTGTGTGGCATGTGCGGAAGGGCGCCGGCGCGCGATGAACCGCGGGGGATTCTGGTTTTCGCTCATTTTGATCGGGGTTAGAAGGGCCGTGTGCGCGAAATTCATGCGCGCGGCGGAAGAAAAATGGTCGGTCTGTTCTTGTCTGAGGCGATCCTGTTCGCGGTGGCGGCGTTGGCTGGCTTCGCCGTTGGCTGGCGTTTTTTCGTCCTGGCGGACCTCCGTCGTCAGGACATCGAGGGGCAGGAGGTGGAGGCGCTCCGCGCAGCACTTAGTGAGGCCCAAGTACGCCGCGCGCGAGCCTCTTGATGGTAACCAGCGCGCCCCCAGCGGACCGCCTGAAACCCATGCTCTGGGTGGGGAGTGGCGCCGCCGCGTTCGTCGCACTCGCCGGCATGTTTGGTTTTCATGATGGATCGGTGTGGCGTATGCCGCGCGCGCTCGAGGCGCGGGTGGAAGCGGCGCTGCAAGGGGCCGGGTATGGAGCGATCGACGTTCGCATGCAGGGACAGCGGGCGGTTCTTGGCGGCATCGTCGCCGACACCAGCGACATTGCGGACGCCGCGGCCTCGGCTCTGCGCGCGGCTGGCCCAGGCGGGCCATGGGCAGGAGGGATAACCAGCGTCGACGCTTCGGGGCTCAGCGTTGGCCAGGTCGTGCGCCCGTTCGCGTGGCGCATTCGTCGCGTTGATGGCCGCGTGGTGCTGTCAGGCGCGGCGCCTAGTGAAGCAGCGCGCGCCGATCTGCTTGCCGGGTCGGCGATGACGTTTCCCAATGCGGTGATTGTTGATGAAATGCAGGCCGTCGGCGGAGCGCCTTCCTCGAACTGGACGGAAATGGCGCGCAATGTCATCCGCGCCGTCGCGACGCTAAACCAGGGTGAGGGTCGCATTACCGACACCCAGATCGCGCTCGTCGGCGATGGCGCCTATGCGGCGGTGGAACGCTTGCGTACCGATTATGCCGCGCCGCCGGCGCCTTTCCGCGCGCGCGTGGCGGCCAGCGTTGATGGCCTCGATCTGGTCTATCCAGAGCTTCAGGGCCTCGACCTGCGCGATGGCGAGGCATCGGCGTGCGCCCAAGCGTTCGCGCGCATAAGCGAGGGCGCTTCGATTACCTTCAGTCAAGGATCGGCGGACCTGGAGTCGGCAAGCGCGCCGGTGCTTGATGCGCTTGCCTCCGTGGCTTTGCGATGTGATCGAAATACTATTGTCGTGCGCGCGCCCGTGCAGGGCGGCTTGGAACTTTCAAGGCAGCGCGCCGCGGCCTTGTCGGATTACCTCGCTGCCCAGGGTGTAGCGCGGGATCATATCCATGCGCTCGCCGGCGCCGGGGATGCCGCCGAGTTCGCGATAGCGCCACCTGAGGGAACGGGGCCATGACTTTCGTGATCGGACAATTGGCGCCTTGGCTGCTTCTAACCGCGGCTTTCGCTGGGCTCGCGGGTTGGTCGTTCGCGGCCCGGCGCGCGTGGCCGCAGCAAGAGCTTCAGCAACACCAGCGCGAGCGGCTGATGCGAGACTTGTTGGCCATCGGCGTTGAAAATGCCGAACCCGGCGGTCTGCCGGCGGAAGTAGCGCGTGAACTGGACGCGCTGCGACGTCGCGCCGAGCTTGACGCGGCGCGCGTCACGGAAATGGCGCGCGCGCTGGCGGCGGCGCGCGATGGCGCGCAGGAAGCGGCGGGGCGCGTTGCCGAACTCGAGCGCCACATTGAGCGCGGCGCCCGCGAAGTTGGACATTTGGTTAGCGTTAGCGAAAACGTCGAGCCGCCGCCGGCTGATGATGAGGCCGCCCTCAACGGCTGGCGTTTGCGCTATTTCGAGCAGCGCGTGCGCTATCTGGAAAATGTCGCGCGCGCGCCGTCGCAGACCGCAGCGCCGCCTGAGCCGATCGCGCCCTTGGCGGCGGCGGTGGTGGAGGCGCCGGCGCAGGACTCACCGTTTGCCGCCAACGCCGAGACGGACATGCTGCTGCGTTGGCGGATGCTGTACCTCGAAAAACGGGTCGCCGGCTTGCAGGCCGAGGAGCCCGCAAGGGCGTCTCAGGCGCAAGCCGATGCCGTTGAAATGGAGGAGACCGAGAAGTGGAAATGGCGCGCGCGCTATCTTGAAGCGCGGACGCGCCACCTGGAGCGCGAGCTCAGCGCCGCGTCCACAGCGGCGCCGGTTCACATGCAGCTCGTCCGGGAAGTTCAGCCCGGCGCGCCGGAATTCCCGCCTGAGCCCGCTGAACCGGCCGCGCCAGCGCCGTTGGTGCCAGCTGGGGACGAACAGCGCCCGCCTGGTCTGTCGGCGCCGCGCGGCGGCGCGAGTGATGATCTCAGTCTCATCGATGGCGTCAGCCTGCTCCAGCACTCGACGCTCAACGCGCTCGGCATCTATCATTTCGAGCAGATCGCCGCCTGGAGCCCCGCCAACATCGCCTGGGTGGATCAGTATTTGCGACTCCGCGGACGCATCGTCGATGAGGAATGGGTCGAGCAAGCACACGATTTCGTGAGCGATGGCCCTGCCTCAGGTCGCCGTCTAATGGAAGGCGAAGACGCCTGAACTTAGCGCGCGCGCAACAAAGCCAAGATGCCCGCACCATGGCGCTCCAGCTTTGCCTCGCCAATTCCGGCGATTTTGCGTAAAGCAGCCAAATCGGCGGGCTTGGCTTCGACGATGGCAGCCAAAGTTGCGTCGTGAAAGATGACATAAGGCGGCACGCCTACCGCCCCCGCCGTCTGGCGCCGCCATGTGCGCAGGTCTTCAAACAGTTTCGCGTCCTCGCCCTTGAGGCTCGCGCCCGCCGAGCGCTTTGAATCCCGCGCGGCGCGGCGATTCTCTTTGCTGCGCCGCCCGGTGTGCGCCTCCTCGCGCACACGAATTTCCGCCTCTTTTCGAAAGATCGCCCGCGCTGCGTCGGCATCTGAAACGGAAAGCGTCGGGCGCTCGCCGTCGGTTTCTTCCAAGACGCCTTCGAACAACAAGTGCTCTATCACCCGGCGCCACACGGCTTCGCTCTGCTCCGCGCCAATGCCGAATGTGCTGCGCGACGCATATTCCGCGTCGAGCCCGTCACGCGGCGACTTTCCGAGCAGATGATGAATGACCCGGCTGCGTCCAAAGCGCTCGTCCAGGCGCATCACCGCGGAGATGGCTTTCGCCGCGAACTCGGTTGCGTCGATCGAAGTCGGCGGTTCGGTGCAGATGTCGCACACGCCGCACGCACTCACGCCCTCCTCGCCGAAATAGCGCCGTACGCCGGCGCGGCGGCAGGTGAGACCGTCGAGGAAGCCATAGAGTTGGCGCGCCTTCTTGATTTGCACGCCCTTAACGGTTTCGCCGGCGTTCGACTGGTTGGCGAACATGATGGCCCGGCGCAGATCGCCGGCGCCATAAAGCGCGATGCCTTCGGCGGTCTCGCCATCGCGCCCGGCGCGGCCAACCTCCTGCCAATAGGCTTCGATGCTCTTGGGTGGATCGGCGTGGATGACAAAGCGTACGTCGGGCTTATCAACACCCATGCCGAAGGCGATTGTCGCGGTCATCACGACATCGTCGGCCTCCTGAAATCGGCGCTGGCGCTCGGCGCGAATGCCGGCGTCAAGGCCAGCATGGTAGGCGAGCGCATCTACGCCATGCTTGCTCAAATTCTCCGCATGGCCCTCGACGTTATCGCGCGTCGCGGCATAGACGATGCCCGAGACGCCCTTGCGCGATTGCACAAGCTCCAGCACCCGCTCTGCGGCGCGCGCCTTGCGTTCGGCGGCGAGCACAAGATTGGGGCGGTCGAATGAATCCACGAAGACGCGCGCGTGTTCGAGTTGTAATTGCGTGCGGATGTCGGCTTGGGTCTTTAGATCCGCCGTCGCGGTGACGGCGATGCGCGGCACATTGGGAAACCGATCCGCGAGTTGGCCCAGCGCGCGATAATCGGGGCGGAAGTCGTGACCCCATTGACTGACGCAATGGGCCTCGTCGATGGCGATCAGCGACAAGGGGCATTGGCCAAGAAAATTAAGAAAATTCGGTGCGAACAAGCCTTCCGGCGAAACGTAAAGCAGATCGAGCTGCCCATCGCGCGCGGCGCTGAGGCAGTCGCGGCGTTCTTCGGCGCCGAGCGTTGAATCAAGCCGCGCCGCCTTCACGCCGGCCGCGCGAAGCGCCGCCACCTGATCGGCCATCAGCGCAATCAGCGGCGATACAACCAGACCAACGCCGGGGCGCAGGATCGCTGGTATCTGGTAGCAAAACGATTTGCCCCCGCCCGTCGGCAACACCGCCATCACATCGCGGCCGGCAAGCACTTCGCCGATGACGCCGGCTTGCAACCCGCGAAAATCGGCGTGGCCGAATACGCGCTGCAGCGTGTCGCGGGCGACGGTGAGATCGGCGTTCATGTTGAGCTTTGAACAGGTTTCGTGCCCAGCAGCAATCACGCCTTTAACTCTTCCGGTCCCGCTGCGCGTAACCAAGTCGCTGGTTCAGCGCGCCCAGCAAATCCTGTGCAATCTCCGCAATCACCCCGCCTGGCGGATACACCGCCGCCGCGCCCATTTCTTTCAGCGTCGCCACATCCTCCCGCGGGATGACGCCGCCGATGACGATCATGATGTCGTCGCGGCCGCGCGCCACGAGCGCTGCGCGCAAAGCGGGCGTCAGCACCAAGTGACCCGCCGCAAGTGACGACACGCCGACAATGTGCACGCCCTTGGCGATGGCTTGCTCGGCCACTTCCTCGGGGGTAGCGAACAGAGGTCCGATTTCGACCTCAAAGCCTAGATCTGAAAATGCGCTGGCGATCACTTTCTGCCCACGGTCGTGGCCGTCCTGGCCCATCTTGGCGACGAGGATGCGTGGCCGCTTGCCTTCGGCTTCCTGGAAGGCGGTAACGCTTTGGCGCGCACGTTCTACCGCGACATCATGGCCTGCTTCGCGTGCGAAGACGCCGGTGACGAGGCGGATCGGCGGCTGATGCCGCGCGAACGCGCGCTCCAGCGCCGACGACATTTCGCCGACCGTCGCCTTGGCGCGTGCGGCGTTGACGGCGAGTTCGAGGAGGTTGGATCGCGGGCCTTCTGGCCCTCGGGCGCAGCTCTCCAAGGCTTCGAGAGCGGCAGCGACGTCCGCCGGATTTCGCTCGGCCTTCAGGCGCGTCAGCTTATCGAGCTGCATCGAGCGCACTTTGGCGTTGTCGACCTTGAGCACCGGCACGTCTTCTTTCTCGTCCAACCTGTATTTGTTAACGCCGACAATGGTCTGAAGGCCGGTATCGATGCGCGCCTGCGTACGCGCGGCCGCCTCTTCGATGCGTGCCTTGGGTAAGCCTTGGTCGATCGCTTCCGACATGCCTCCGCGCGCCTCCACTTCTTCGATATGCGCCCACGCCTTCGCGGCGAGGTCGGCGGTGAGGCGTTCGACGTAATACGAGCCGCCCCACGGATCGGCGGGGCGGGTGACGCCCGCTTCGTTCTGCAGCAGGATTTGCGTATTGCGGGCGATGCGGGCGGAGAAGTCGGTCGGCAACGCCAGTGCTTCGTCGAGCGAGTTTGTGTGCAAGGATTGCGTGCCGCCATAGACCGCCGCCAGCGCTTCGACGCAGGTGCGTACCGCGTTGTTGTAGACGTCCTGCGCGGTGAGGCTCCAACCGCTGGTCTGGCAATGCGTGCGCAGGGCAAGCGATTTGGCGTCTTTCGGATCGAACTGGCGCATCAGTTTCGTCCACAAAAGACGCGCCGCGCGTAGTTTGGCGATCTCCATGAAGGGATTCATGCCGATCGCCCAGAAGAACGAAAGGCGGGGCGCAAAGGCGTCGAAATCGAGCCCCGCCGCCACGCCCGCGCGTGCGTATTCGACGCCGTCAGCCAGTGTGTACGCAAGTTCCAGGTCCGCCGTCGCGCCGGCTTCCTGCATGTGATAGCCGCTGATCGAGATCGAATTGAATTTCGGCATTTCGCACGCGGCATAGGCTAAAATATCGGAGACGATCCGCATCGAGGGTTTGGGTGGATAGATGAAGGTGTTGCGCACCATGAATTCTTTGAGGATGTCGTTCTGGATGGTGCCGGAGAGTTTGGCGTGCGGCACGCCTTGTTCTTCGCCTGCCACGATGTAGAGCGCCATGATCGGCAGCACCGCCCCGTTCATGGTCATCGACACGCTCATCTGGTCGAGCGGGATGCCATCGAACAACGTGCGCATGTCGAGGATGCTATCGATGGCGACGCCCGCCATGCCGACATCGCCGACCACGCGGGGGTGATCTGAATCATAGCCCCGGTGCGTCGCCAGATCGAAGGCGATGGAAAGCCCACGCTGGCCGTGGGCAAGATTGCGCCGGTAGAAGGCGTTGGAATCTTCCGCCGTCGAGAAACCAGCGTATTGCCGGATCGTCCACGGGTGCTGCACGTACATGGTTGGGTACGGGCCTCGCCCGAACGGCGCCAGGCCAGGATAGCCGTCGATGAAATCGAGACCGCCCCGATCTTCGGCGATGTAAAGTCGCTTTACAGCAATGCCTTCGGGCGTGAGCCAGAACGCGCCTTGTGGCGGCGCACTGATGTTCGGCGTGTTTACAGCGAGTTCGATTTGGGTGAAGTCAGGATCGTTCATACCGCAAGCCCGAGTGCGACATGAATTGTCTTCAATTCAGCGTGCGCATCTTGTCCAAAATGAACGAATTGATCGACGCCCGCCGCGCGCAATTCTGCTTCGCGCTCTCCCGGCTTGCCGGCGAGCACCACCCATGCGGCCCCCGCCTGCTTCAGCGCGCGCGCAGTGGCTTGCGCACACTCGGCGTAACACGCATCCGCGCCAGAGATCACCGCGACAGGCCAGGGATTTTTCCTGTAGGCGGCGACAAGCGCCTCAGGGCTTGCGTGTTCATCTTCCGCGCCGATAGCGCTAACGCCGCCGGCGGCAAGTAAGCTCTGCGTCCAAAGCGCGCGCGGGGAAAATTCCGCCAGCGGCCCAAGGGTCGCGAAGAAAACGGAAGCGCGCGTGTCGCGCTCGGCTCGGGCGCGCAGTGTTTCAAAGGGCTCTGCCCAACGAAGCGCCGGCAACGGCTTGCACGTGACCCCGCGCGCCGCCGCGGCGGGGGTTTGCACGGCGCGATATTCGCGTGCCTCCACCTGGGGAAAGTTCACGCCGAGGAGGGGGTAGTCGGTAACGCCGGTGATGGTTTCGCGCCGCGCCGCGATGGCGCGCCGCCGCGCCGCGCCAGCCCCAGCGACCAGGTCCTGCAGGAAGCCGGCCTGCAGAACCGGTATGAGGCCGCCCTTGGCCTCTATCAGTTGCATCAATTCCCATGCTTTTGCCGCCAAGTCACGGGTCAGCTTTTCGACGAACCAAGCGCCGCCAGCCGGGTCTGAGACGCGCCCCAGCGCGCACTCTTCCAGCAGAATGTGCTGCGTATTGCGTGCGACGCGGCGTCCGAATGGCGTGGGCAGGCCGAGCGCATCGGTAAACGGCAGCGTCGTAATTGCGTCGCCGCCGCCGACAGCGGCGGCGAAAGCAGCCGTTGTGACGCGGAGAATATTGGTGTGCGCGTCGTAGCGCGTCATCATCCGGCGGGATGTGACGGCCTGGATATACGCGCCGCGCGCTTCGGGCGGTGCGCCGAAGGCCTCCATCACCCTGGCCCAGCACAGCCGCAGCGCCCGCAACTTGGCGGTTTCAACCAAAATATCAGAGCCTGTTGCGAGCGTGAACAAAGTCGTCCGGGCCGCATCTGCGCCGCTGAGGCCCGCCTCCCGCAACGCGCGCACATAATGGATGCCGCTGGCCAAAGCGGCGGCGATCTCCTGGGCCCCGGTTCCACCCGCCTCGTGCACGGGCCGCGCGTCCACCCGGAGCGCACGCGCAGCCGGCATAGTCTCTTGCGCCGACACGGCAAAGCGCGCGGCGCCCGCGACGTCGCCGGCTCCCATGTTTCCAGTTCGCATCATCGCGCCGATGGGGTCGATGTTGAACGCCGTTCCCGCCGCCGCGACGCCCTTGAGTCTCGCCGCCAACAGCTCGGCGGCCCAGAGCCCGTGCGCGCCGGCGTCGAGTGCGATAGGCGCTGCTTCGGGGATGACACCCGCGAGCACGCGATCGAGCTCGGCGCTGTCTTGCACAACGATGCCGGCCTCGCCGCTCGGGTCGAGCTTCAATTCGATCGAAGACACGCCGGCTTGGAGATCAGCGAGGATATCGCGATTGGCGCGTTCGGGATCGGGATGATCGTAGATCTGGCGGATCAGCCAGGGCCGCGCGGCATCGCGCATCGCGGCGCCGCGGATGAAAGGCGCTTGGCCCGGAAATCCCGACACATCCGTGGCGGTGGGACAATCCGGTTCACGATAGAGTGGCGCGATCTGCAGGGCGTCCGCGGTCTTGGTGCTCAACCGTTCCCAGGGCGCGCCTTTCAGTCCCTTCTCGACCAACGCGCGCCAATCGTTTTCGTCGGCGGGTTCGCC
>JANNFH010000050.1:0-12831 GCA_031379565.1 Alphaproteobacteria bacterium | reverse complement strand
GGCGCGGGGGCTCAACCGGGTCGGCGGGCAAGAAGATTTACCGCTGTTTTCGATCGCCGCCGATCTCACCCGTGAGCCGGATTTCGAATTACCGCCCATGCCGCTTGGCGAACACGTGGTGGAAGATTACCGCACGCTCGGCTTGTCTTTGAAGGCCCATCCCATGGCTTTGCTGCGTGACCAGCTTGCGGCCCGCCGGGCGATCAAATCGGAGCAGCTGGCGCATATCGCCAATGGGCGGCGAACGCGCGTTGCCGGGCTCGTGTTGGTGCGCCAGCGTCCTGGCACCGCCTCGGGCGTCATCTTCATGACGCTGGAGGATGAGACCGGCATCGCCAATATCGTCGTCTGGCCGAAATTGTTCGAGCGCTTTCGGGCCGAAGTGATTGGCGGGCGGCTGCTGGCGATAGATGGCCTGGTGCAGAGCGAAAGCGGAATCATCCACGTCATCGCCGAGCGCGTGCACGATTGGACGGGGCTGTTGTCACAGCTTTCCACAGCAGGCCCGGAGCTAGAGTCCACCGCGCCTGCCGATGAGCCGAAGAAAGACGGGCCGAGCGGCGCCTGGCGCCATCCCCGCAACGAGCGCATCGATCTCAAGGTTGCCGGCGCGGCCCAGGCCATGCCCAAAGGCCGTAATTTTCATTAGCGTCACGGAGGCGCCCCCAACGTCGATCCCGCGACCTGGGTCGGCCCGACGGACCTTCGGCGCGGTGACCGCCGGCTAAGCTGCGATGAAAGCAGTAACAGGCCGCACTATTCCAGGCCGCCGAGGTAGCCGTAGCGTAATGTAGAAGCGCATTTCCCAATAGTCCCCGAGAAAATTCGCGCCCGAGGGGTGAAGGCGGCCCTGTCCAGGCCTTTCCAAGACCCCAGTACATCATAACGGCGAATCGTGTTTGCGCCGCGATCCGGCGGGTCAATATCGCCACAATGGCCGCATTAACCGCCAGGCAGTCCAGGGGCTGCTTGCGCCTAATGCGCGTGTCAAAGGCAAAAGGGGAGCGCAATGCAGAACAGAAATTCACGCGGGCGAATGATGAGCAGCGTATCTCACCGGCTGCTGGCGATCGCCTTGGCGGCCGGCGCAATGACGGCGCTGAGCGCGCCGGCGTGGGCGCAGGACGCCACCAGTTCGGACGAAATTATCGTCACCGGTTCGCGCATTCGCACCGACCCGCTTACGCACAGTCAGCCAGTGACTGAACTCGGAACCGAGGACATCGCCCGGACCGGCTTGTCGGCGGTTGCCGACGTGCTGCAACGTCTGCCCGTGTCTGGCGGCGGCTTGAACACTCGCAACAACAATTCCGGCAATATCGGCAACCCGCCGGACGGCGGCGGCGTCGGCGCCGGCGCGGCGGAAGTCGATCTGCGCTTCCTCGGGGCGCGGCGCGTGCTCGTGTTGGTCGATGGCCAGCGCTGGGTCAGCGGCACCGCTGGATCGGGCATTCCAGGCTCGGTCGACCTCAACACCATTCCCTCAGCGATGATCGAACGGATTGAAGTGCTGCAGGAAAGCGCTTCGCCGATCTACGGCTCCGACGCCATCGCCGGCGTCGTCAATGTCATCACCCGCCGCCGCCAGGAAGGGCTCGACGCTTACGCGCAATACGGCGCCTACGAAGAAGGCGATGGCCAGACGCAGGACTACGGAATCAGCTACGGCCTTAGCCCCGGCGGAAACACCGACATCGTCCTAGGCCTCAACTACCAGAACCAAGAACTGGTTTCGTCCTCGGACCGCGCACTTTCGGCGTTCCCGGCGCCTTATTCCACGAGCTGCGCCGCCGGCGGATGTTCCTCGGGGGCGGCCAATGGCCGGATGGCCATCATCGACGCGAGCCTCGTAGGCTTTGAACGCCTTAACTTGACCATGGGCGCGCCGGGCTCCACGCCCTTGTACGATCCGACCGCTTGCTTGCCAGACGACGCGGTGCAGCACACTTCAAAATGTAGCCTGAGTGCAACCAACACGCTGCGTGATTTCACGACCGCGGACAGGTTCAATTTCGGCCCTTACAACTACCTGCAGACGCCTTCCGAGCGTTTGGGTGTTTTTGGTTCGCTGAGCCACGACTTCAACAACACTACGTCGTTGCGCGTGCGCGCGAGCTACGCCGATCGGAAGTCAGCCAACCAAGCAGCGCCCTTGCCGCTCTTCATCGGACAAGACGCCGGTAACGGCACGATCCTCGACGATACCATCGTTGATGTGAGCAACCCGTACAATCCCTTCGGCTTCACCTTGGACACCTCGTCGTATTCGTTCATCGGACGACGCTTGGTCGAGGCGGGCCCTCGCCATTTCGAGCAAGAAGTCGAAACCTGGGATGTGGCCGCCACGCTCGAAGGCCAGTGGAACCTGTTCGGGCGCGACTGGTATTGGGACGCTAACGCGAGCGCAGCTGAGAACACAGCCGCGCAGAGCTTTACTGGCGATGTCAATGTCGCTCGGGTTCAGCAGGCGCTGGGCCCCGTCGCCCTCTGCACGGGTGCGTGCGTGCCGCTCAACATATTTGGCGGCGAGGGAACCATTACCCCGCAGATGTTGGATTTCATCGGCTATACTGAACACAATTCCAGCGAGGCCAAGCTCACCGATTTCACCTTCAACCTCACCGGTGATTTGGTCGACCTCCCAGCCGGCGCACTCAGCGCGGCGGTTGGGTATGAGCATCGCCGGGTAGAGGGCAGCTTCACCCCCGATCCGATTACCGAAGCGGGGCTAACCTCGGACATCCCCGCGCGTTCGGGCAGCGGCGGGTATAGCGTCGATGAGGTCTACGGCGAATTGCGCGTTCCCCTCCTGGCGAACCAGCCCGGCTTTCATCTCTTGGAAGCTTCGCTCGCGGCGCGCTACTTCGACTACTCGACGTCTGGTGCGGACTCGACCTATTCGGCGGGTCTGCGCTGGCGGCCAGTGGAGGAGCTGTTGCTGCGCGGCTCTTGGGGCCAAGGCTTCCGTGCGCCCTCGATCGGCGAATTGTTCGGCGGCGGTTCGCGCTTCGACGCGACCATCATCGATCCGTGCAACAATTTACTTGATGATCCCGCCACAGTTCCTGTCGATCCGAAGCCGGCGAATGTGCAGGCCAATTGCATTGCCAACGGCGTGCCGGTGGATGGCAGCTACGCGCAACGCAATGACCAACTTCCGGTCTTCGTGCGCGGCACATCGAACTTGCGGCCTGAAACCAGCGAAGCTTGGAATGTTGGCGCGGTCTGGCGTCCATCCGCACTGGAAAACCAAAGTTGGAGCGACGGCGTCACCTTCGAAGTGAACTACGCCAGCATCTCGATCGACGATGCGATCCAGGCCGCCGACCCCAACACGGTCATGACGCTCTGCGCCACTATTGGTCAATGCTCGACGATCTCCCGCTCCCCGAGCGGCGCGGTTCGTTCGATCGACGATCCGCTGACCAATGGCGGCTTCGTAGACACACGCGCCGTGGACTTCAGCGTCTCCTGGACGTCGCCCGACACGCCAGTCGGCCAGTTCGAGCTTAGATCGTTCACGAGCCATTTGCTCGAATTCACGGACGGCGCGACCAACCCGGCGGCTTCCCGCGAAGGCACAGAACGCGGCAGTCCTTCGCAAGGCTATCCTGAGTGGAAGTCTTCGAACACACTGAACTGGACTCTTGGCGCTTGGGGCGCTTCGCTCACCAACCGCTATGTGTCCAGCCTGGTTGAAACCGCAAACGGGGGCTCCGAGTTGGGGTCCTACAGTGTGTGGGATATCCAAGGACGCCTCACGCCAAGCTGGCTCGACGAAAGCATGACTTTGGCGCTTGGCGTCAACAACCTGTTCGAAGAAGAAACCCCCGGCTGCTTCAGCTGCGACGTGAACAACATGGACCCCAGCGTCCACGATGTCCCCGGTCGGTTTGGCTATGTCCGCCTCGCCTACCGTCACTAGCGCGCGGTAGAAGCATCGCAATCAACTGGCCGGGGCGCTCGCCTCGGCCAGTTTTTTTTGCGCCCCCAACGCGCTTGCTTCCCGCCGCGGCGCATTGCAGAGCACACATGCAATGAATCCGCCCGCCCGCCGCTTTCGCATCGCCGCCATGGCAGCGCTCGCCTCGGCGACGGGTTTGGTCGCCGGCGTGGGATTTTTGCTTGCCCATGCCGAAGCGCCGGCGCGAGCTCGGCCGATAGCTGGTGTCGCAACCGCAGCGCCGCACTTTATCGGCGCCGTTGCGACGGCGCGTCCGCTGGACGGCGATGGCCCTCCGCCGCATCCGTTTCTCGCAGGTGCGGGCCGGGCCAGCATGCATGCCGATGGCGCCAGCTCGGACACTCATCCCGGGCCAGGTGCGCTGGGCGCCTCGCCCAGTGTGCGTTCCCGCGCCGGCGGCGGTGCATTCGGCGCGTCATGCCCGCTGCACGTGTTCGATCGCTCTGGGCTGATGATTGCGATGTGCGCAAATCTGTTCGGCAGCCAGTTCGTCCTGATCGACCCCGCGAGCTTGGACATCCTGGCGCACTTTTCCCTGCCGCCGCGCCCATCGACCTTTCATGCGCTCGTTACGTTCGATCCTGGAAAAATCTTCGGGGACACCTCGGGCGCCTATTTTTATCTCGATCATGACGATCAGATTCTGGTTGCGGATTCGCGCTACCAGGTGCGTCGCATCGCTCACGCACAGGATCGCCGCGGAAATTGGCATTTTCACGAGACCGCGCGGTGGAATTTGGCGGGCGTTATTCCTCATGATTGCCCACGGCTGCTGAATTGGGCGCCCGGCGGAGAATGCGACAAGGTCACGGCGCTGTTGCCCGATACCCAAGGGCGAATCTGGTTTGTGTCGCGCAATGGGCGGGTTGGCGTTCTGAATCCGGAGAGCGGCGTGGTGCGGGTCATGCATTTGCCGGGCGAGGAAATTCAGAACGGCTTCTCCGCCGCGGCCGACGGCGTCTTCATCGCCAGCGATCACGCCATGTATCGGTTCAGCGCGAACGAAGATGGTGCGCCCGAGATTGGTTGGCGCGAGGAATATGATCGCGGCAGCTTTCGCAAAATCGGTTCGATCAACCAGGGCAGCGGCACCACGCCCACGCTGCTGGGGTCGGAATATGTGGTCTTTACCGACAATGCGGACGCGCAAATCAACCTGATCGTGTTGCGCCGTGCGCAGAACGTCTCCGGCGATAGATTGGCGTGCCGAATCCCGTTGTTTCAGGTCAACGGTTCGGCGGCGGAGAATTCGCCAATCGTTTGGGGCAATGCCATCATCGTCGAGAACAATTCCGGCTACCGTAACGCCGTGCAGCAGCGTGACTGGGATCACATCCCCGGCGGCATGACCCGCATCGATCTGCGCAGCGACGGCAGCGGTTGCGATATCGTCTGGACCGCGCCAACGCGCGCGCCCTCTAGCGTGGCCAAGCTCTCCGTGGCCAGCGGCCTTGTCTACGCCTACGAAATGCGGCCTCAGCCAAGCGGCGAAATTGCCTGGTATCTCACTGCGCTCGATTTCCGCACCGGTGCGCGCGCCTTTAGCGTTCTCGTGGGCGCGGGGCCGGGGTTCGACAACAATTGGAGCGCCGTCACGTTGGGGCCGGACGGGACGACGTATGTTGGCTTGTTCGGCGGTCTCGCAGCGATCCGCGACGCGCCTTGATGAAGCGGGCTCACCAACCGCGATCGACCGTTCCTAGCTCCGTCATTCCGGGGCGCACGAAGTGCGAACCCGGACCCCAGGTCCAAAGGCGCCGCAGTTGCTTCTGGGTTCCGGATCACGCTTCGCGTGTCCGGAATGACGGAAAAAATTGCGAATAACTTCCGCGCGTCATCGTTTCGAGCCGTTGGTGTCAGGTGTTGGCGCCGGTGGCATGCAGCGCGGCCGCGTAGCCAAAAGTCATCGCCGGCCCGATGGTGACGCCGGCGCCTGGATAAGAGCCGCCCATTGAGGAGGCGGCGGTATTGCCGATCGCATAGAGGCCGCCAATAGGGCGATTTTCCGCATCGAGTACGCGGGCGTTTTCGTCGGTGACAAGGCCGCCACTGGTGCCGATGTCGCCGCCATAAATCGGCAGCGCATAAAATGGCGGCTTGGTCAGCGGGGCGACGTTGGGGTTGGGCTGGACCCGTTGGTCGCCATAGAATTGATCGTAAGCGGCGGCCCCGCGCTGAAACTCGGTATCCTCTCCGCGCGCTGCGTCGGCGTTGAACTTCTCCAGCGTCGCCTTCAGCGCCGCTGGCGGCAGGCCCACTTTGCCGGCCAGTTCTTCGATGCTATCCGCCTTCCTCAGAATCTGCCGCACGCCCGCGGCTTGCGCCCAATCTGGGATCAGCGGCAGTACCGGGCCCATCGGATATTTGCGCCGGAATGTGGCGTCGAAGATCACATAAGAAGGATCGGTGCCGGCCTCGGGCGTGTTCTTCAGCACCATCTCATGGCCGACGATGTGATAGGAGGCTGCCTCGTTGAGATAGCGGCGACCGGCCTGGTTGACGATGATTGAGCCAGGCAGCGCGCGCTCCATGAACGAAGGGCGCGCCCGCTCTTCACCAGGCACGCAAAACACCGGCGCCCACCATGCCTGGTCGAGATTGCGTGTGGCGCCGCCAATGGCCATTGCCGCTTGCAGCGCATCGCCGGTGTTGTTGATTTGCGAGCCGCTCTTGTGCGGTTCCTTGGCGCCGAGATGTTGCTTGCGCAACTTCGCGTTCCGTTCAAAGCCTCCGGCGCCGAGGATGATCCCCTTGCGCGCGCTAATGCGAACCCGGCGCCCTTCTTGCTCGACGAGTGCGCCCACTGCGCGACCGTCTTCGCAAACCAGTTCAAGCAGCCTGGTGTTTAGGCGCACCGGCACATTGAGTTTGTTAAGCGCGATCTTGACGCCGCCAACCAGGGAATTGCCTTGGGTGAGATAACGATCCGTGCCCGAGCGAACGCGTTGACCCACATCGCTGTAATAGCGCCACAACATGGCGCCCAAAATGCTCGTCCATCCCTTGGGGCGGAACACCAGCGGCTGCACCTCGGCCAGATTCCAATTGATGCGGCCAAACAGGCTTGCAACGGGATGCACTGGTCGCAGAGTCAAGATGTCGTCGCCGAGCAGTCGTCCATCAAGCGGGGTTGGCAGGTGGGCGCGGAAGCCTAGTTTTCCGCCGGGCATCTCAGCGTGATAATCGGTGTAGGGAATACTCAAATAGCGCACGGGCGAGGCCTGCTCGAGCCAAGCCAGCATCTCGGGCGCGGTATGGATATAGGCCTTGATCAGACTGTCCGGCACGTTGGGCGCCGCCAGCGCCCGCACATACGTGAATGCCTCTTCTGGCGAATCCTGCGCACCGGCTGCCTGCGCCAAGTGCGAGTTCGGAATCCAGATGCCGCCGCCCGAGGTGGCCGACGTTCCGCCCCAGCTTTCGCTTTTTTCGATTACCAGGGTCTGCGCGTGGCGCGTGGCTGCCGCAAGCGCCGCCGTCAGGGCCCCCGCGCCTGAGCCGACAACCAGCACATCGACCGTTTCGTCCCAACTGGTCGCGGCGTTCAAAGGTGACCTCCCGTGGCGCAGCGGCTCGTGATGCGCACAGCGCGGCCGCCAGTCGCCCACGATTGAACGATCGGCTCCGAGCAACGCAAATCATGCTTGGCAAGGGTCGGTCAATACGCTTCGCACTTGAAAAGGGCCGCTTTGCCTTCGCGAAGTGATAAAGTCGGACCCTGGAAGTGATGGCCCACGGTTCTTCAGCGGCGCGACGAAGCTGGACGCTGAACCTCGGCCATGTTTCGAGGGAACCCCGCCAGGGCGCAGCATCAAGGTCTTAACCATGAAACAAAAAAAAGAAGCCCGGCGCAAAGCCAAGCCCGAACGCGCAAACCCGCCGCCTCAGGCCCAGGAGCGTCGGCGTCGTTCGGGCCCCGATGAGGTGGACGACATAGACGAGCGCATCATTGCCGCCATGCGTCACGACGGGCGAATTTCAAACCGCGATCTAGCCAAGATCGTCGGCGTCAACGAGGCCACGGTGCGCACGCGCGTGCGCCGGCTGGAACTGGCAAATAATCTACGCATTGTCGCCATCCGTGACCTCGGTGCGATGGGCTATGGCTATTTATCGGCGGTGGGTGTGCAGGTGAAGGGCCGCTCGGTGATCGAAGTTGGTGAGGATCTGGCCAAGATCCCGCAGGTGATGACAGTCAACGCCACCATAGGCGCCTACGACATCGAGTTGCAGGTGGTCGCGCGCGACATCGATGAAATGGCCAATCTGCTGACCAATGAGATACCGAAAGTTCGCGGTGTCGTGCGTTTGGCGCCGGGCTTGTCGCTCAAAGTGCTGAAATACGAATCGCAATGGGCGCCGCTGCTATGAAGAAAGTCGATCTCGACGATCTCGACCTCCAAATCATCGAACGCCTCGGGCAGGATGCCAGGGTCAGTAACCGCGAGATCGGCCGCGAGTTCGGGTTGACCGAAGGCACCATCCGCGCGCGCCTGCGCCGCCTGATTCAGACCAAAACAATCCGGGTTTCCGCGGTGACAAACGTGGCGCGGCTCAAAAACCCCATTCTCGCTTACCTTTTCGTCGAGGCGGACGAAGCCTTTCACATCGATGCTGTCGCTCAAGCGCTGGCCGACTTGCCGCAAATCAGTTTCGTGGCGACCTTGCTGGGCCGCAGCGATATTTTGGCGATGACCCTCGTCGAGGAAGGCGATCAGGTTACGGAATTATTGCACCAAACTATCGACAAGATTCCGGGTGTGCACCGGGTGCGCTACAGCCTCGGTCAGCATTTCATTAAGCACGATTTCCGCTGGTGCGTGCTGACCTGAAAGGCGCAATCCACGCGTGAATCGCGTCTCCCGCCAAGCTCGATCGCCGGATTGCGAAAAATTCTCGCGTAAAAACCACGCGCCTGCTAACCAAGGGCATCCGCCACCTGGAGCGCAGGATGCAAGACGGCCTGTCCGCGGCGTTCACGCCAATCCGCCTTGGTCCGCTGACGCTGAAGAACCGTTTCATCAAGACCGCGACCAATGAGGGCGCCGCCCCAGGCGGCGTACCCAGCAAGGCGCTGCTGCGTCATCACGAAAGCATGGCCGCGGGCGGCGTCGCGATGACGACAATGGCCTATTGCGCCGTCAGCCCTGACGGCAAGACCTTCCTCGATCAAGTCGAGATGAAACCGGAAATCGGCGTGCATTTGCGCGCCGTAACCGACGCCGTGCATCGCCTCGGCGCGGCGGCTTCGGCGCAGATCACCCACGGCGGCTGTTTCAATTTCCTACCCAGACTAACCACCGGCGCGCCGCTGAGCGCTTCGGGTGGGTTCAATAAGGTGGGCATCATGAGCGGGCGTTTCTTCAAGCGCGCCATGACGGAAGCGGACATGCGCGCACGCGTTGAAGAGTTCGTGCGCGCCGCCAATTTCGCTCGTGAGGTGGGCTTCGATGCGGTCGAACTTCACATGGGCCACGGCTATTTGCTGAGCCAGTTCATTTCACCTGCCTACAACAAGCGCCGCGATCGCTATGGCGGCGACGCTGAGGGCCGCGCCCGTTTTCCCGCCGAGGTGCTGCGCGCCGTGCTCGATGCGGTTGGTCGCGATTTGGCGGTGATTTGCAAGATTGGCGTGATCGAAGGCTTTCCCAGCGGCGGCACGGCTGAGGACGCCGCGATCGTGGCGCGGGTGATGGAGCGCGAGGGCGCTCATCTGCTGGTGCTCAGCGGCGGCATGAACGTGGAATCGACAGCCCAATTGTTTGGCAGCCCGATGCCGCAGGAAGCCAGGACCCAAGCCGCCAGCGGCTTGATGCGTTTGGCGTTGGCGCTGCATAAGCCGACCGAGCCGACAATCACCTTCCGGGAAATGTACTTCCTCGAGCATTCGCAAAAAGTGCGCGCGGCGGTGAAGACGCCTCTGGCGTTCCTCGGCGGGGTCAAGTCCGCCGAAAGCGTCGCCCGCGTCATGAGCGAGGGGTTCGAATGCATAGCGATGGGACGAGCGCTGCTGTACGATCCCGATTTCGTCAATCAATTGGCCGCCGGGGAGCTGCAGAAATCCGGCTGCACCTCCTGCAATCGCTGCGTGGTGACGATCTATCATGCGGCAGGCACGCATTGCCCGCTGCAGCCTCTGCCCGATCCAAACCTCAACACAATTCCCGCTTCTGCCTGAAGGATATGACCATGAGCCAATTGTCTCTCGAACAACGCGTAGCGCGATTAGAGGCTGAAGCTGACATCCGCCGGCTCAAGGCGCGTTATTTCAACGCCTGCGATTCCAAGGATGTCGAAGCGATGCGCGAATGCTTCATCGAGGACGCGCGCATCGAGTTTCCGCCGATCGGAAATTTCGACGGGCGCGAAGGCCTGATCGCGATCTTCGCGCAAATGGCCGCATCGACACCGATCGTCGATGCCCATCAGGGCCATAACGCGGAAATCAATGTGCTCGACGAAACCAATGCCGAGGCGCGCTGGCACTTGGCCTACGCCACCTACGACCCGCGCTCGGGCGGTTTTCGGTTGCTCAGCACGTTCTATACCGATCGCTACGTGAAGACCCTCGCGGGTTGGCGTATTTCGTTCTCACGCTCCGAGCCGCGCGCCATTGTCGATGGCAAACTAGAAGCAGGCGCGGTCAGCGCGGCCTGGGTTCCGGCGTAGTTGCTTACAACCAACCGCCCAAGGTGTTGCGCACGGAAATCATTGCCGGCCTTTCCCCGTCATTCCGGGGCTCGCGCAGCGAGAACCCGGAACCCAGGGGATAGCAGTATGGTGTGCTGGCCGCTGGGTTCCAGGTTCGCCCCGGACTAAGTCCGGGGCGCCCCGGAATGACGGAACTTTTGCATCTGGAACAAGGGGCGACACTTGTGGCCGTTGGTACTAGGCGTGCTGGCTTGATACCGAGATGATTTCTCCCGTCATGTAGGACGAGAGATCGCTGGCCAAGAACACCATGACATTGGCCACCTCCCACACCTCCGCCGGACGGCCGAAAGCCTCGCGCCCGATCAATTCCTTGAGTGTCTCTTCTGGCGTCACCTTGGCCAAGAAGGCGTGCATCGCCAAGGATGGTGCCACCGCATTCACACGTACGCCATGTTCGGCGGCTTCGATCGCGGCGCAGCGCGTGAACGCCATTACGCCTGCCTTCGCCGCGGCATAATGGGCTTGCAGCTTTTGTGCGCGCCAGCCCAGCACTGAGGCATTGTTGACCACGATGCCGGACTTGCGCGCATACATTAGCGGCAAGAAGGCGCGGCACATGCGGAACACGCTGGTGAGGCTGGTGTCGATTACGCTTCCCCATTGGGAATCGGTCATTTCCACCACGGATGCTGAGCCACCCAGACCGGCATTGTTGATCAACACGTCTGGTGCGCCGAATTCGCGCTGCGCCGCTTGCTTCAGCGCCTGCACGTCGTCTTCGTTTGTGACGTCGCAGATCTGTGTCGCCGGGCGTGCGCCGACCGCCTCGGCGATACGGTCGGCGGCGTCGGCTAGGCGGCGTTCATGGATGTCGCTGATCAACAGGGTCGCGCCTTCTTCGGCCGCCCTTTTAGCCACCGCGAAACCGATGCCCGCGCCGGCGGCCGCCGTAATGACAGCGGTCTTGCCGGCCAGTAGATTGCGGGGCGGCGGGTAGCCGGGTGGCTTTGACATGACGGCGACGTGACTCACTGCTTAAAGCGCTGAACAGGCGCAATTTTCGTCGTCAGATTAGCGGTGCGTTCCGCAAAACGTCAAATTGCGCCCGATACGGCAGCTTTGGGTCTTGTCGGCCCACAATGGACGGGTCAATGTCGCCCCAATGAACGGGTGAGCCATCTCAAGAGGATGGAGCGCACTGTCATGCCAAGTTGCGCCGCTGTCATCGGTGCGATGAGATTTTCTATGGAGACGAACCATGGATGCCGCCGCGATTACGCGTGAACCGCTAATCTCCGTCGATTCCCACGTGCACTTCACCGACGATTGGGTCAAAGCGCGCCTGCCCGCACAGCTCCGGCCGGTCTGGGACGAAGCGGTCGTCAAGAACAACAAATACGAGTCTGAGGTGCTTCGCCAAGGATTGCCGCAATTGGCGATGGAGGATTTCGTCGATCTCGAAGCGGCGCAGGATCCCGGCCATTTCGAGCCCAACGCCAAGCTCGCCGCAATGGACCGTGACGGCGTCGAAGCCGAAGTGATTTTCCCCGAAGTCGGCGGCGCCAAATTGTGCAAGCCCGAGTTGATGGGCAAGGATTGGATGGAGGTCCTGCGCGGCTACAACGATTCAATGGCCGACTTTGCGTCGGTATCGCCGAACCGGCTGCTGACGGCCTACCAGGTCCCCCTCTACGACATCCCGTTCGCTGTCGAAGAGGTAGGGCGCATCGCCGAACGCGGCGGGCGCTGCGCGCAAGTGCCGATCTTCCCGCACGACCAAGGCCTGCCCGACGTGCATGACAAGCGATATGATCCGCTATGGTCTGCGTTAGCGGAAACCGGCATTACTGTGCTCAACCATCTCGACGTGACCAAGGCGCTGTGGGGCGTCTTCCGCCGTGACCCCACACCGCAGAAGGGCATTTTCACGGCGCTTCCCGCCGGGGCCACCGCCGAGGCGATCGCGTTCTGGATTCTGACCGGGACGTTGGAGCGCCATCCCAAACTCAAAGTGATCCTCGTCGAGCCCGGCCTTGGCTGGCTACCCTGGTTTTTTGAGCTGCTCGATTCCCGGATGCACCAGCACTACGAGTTTCCTGGCGTGGGCAAGTTGCCGAGCGAGTATTTCAAGGCGCAAATGGGCGCGACTTTCATGGACGAGCCGACGGGCCTTGCTGCGTGTTACAATGCCTTCGGCCCTGATTGCCTTTATT